>CANRCJ010000047.1 GCA_947629105.1 uncultured Clostridia bacterium
ACACTTCCTACGAAATTCGCCAATTTTACACACAATTTAACGCAAACAAAATATCATCAATTTTACAAATTCACTTACTCTAGCAACACTAAACACAATTAGACAAAATCCAGCAATATCAAGGATTACACCCTCATAACCCGAAGGTAAGAATCCTAAGTCTATCTTATCCATATAGCTGGAGCAAAAATGTAAGTAGCAATTAACGTCTAAACACACAACAAAAGAGCCCAAATTAAAATAATAGGCTCTATAAAAATAATTTATTTATTATTATTGTTTACAATAGAATCTAGAACATTTAATATACTACGACCATTAGCAAAATATGTAATAACGTCATCTATTGAAGATGTTATAGGAATACCATGTGCAAGCTGGTTTCTAAGCTCAACTAGCGAATTTAATGATTGTTTATTAAGTTCATCAACAGTGGACTTAAAAGAAGAATTCCAATTTCTGTTTAATTGCTTCAATAAAGAACACATATTTTCGAATTTAGGATTACTACTACTATCTTTAATATTTCTTGAAAAGTAAGTTATGGCCTCCGCATTCGCATTTTCTATTAAGTGACAGTATATAATATCTTTATATACAATTTCGATTGTGCCACAACTTTTTATAACGGAATAAGAAACCAAATATTTAACCATAGAATGTAATGGATTTTCATTTATAAAATTCTTTATATTGGTTAATTCCGCTTGACAGTCATCAAGGACTTGAATATTACTTCCATTCATAATCTAAATTAAACAAATATTCAGTAGCCAAAGTAATCCTCTTTTTAATATTTTCTAGGTTAGTAGTTCTATTGCTAATTGCATCTTTAAAATCATCATTATTTAATAATTCTATGTGTTTTTCTTTTATTTTTGAAAAATCAAAAGTTGAAAGATCAATTTTTTTAGAAGCATACAAAAATGCTGCTGAAACAGCTTCAAATATAGTAGGATGAAATTTTGGCACGTATGTTTTACTATAGGTGATTATTTGATTATCTTTGCCTTTAAATGATAAATTATTAAACGCATTGCTTCCCAAATATCTATTAATATAGTACATTGTATTTTTAAAATTTACTTTCAAAGTATTAATTTTGTTATCATCAATATTTGAATTTTGAGACATATATGAATTCAAGAATTTTCTTAATATAATCTGATTTCTTGTATAAAATTCAGTGTCTTGAATATCAGTTATTGCAAAGAATCTAAGAATATTTTCCATATCAAGCATTCTTATATCTTCCTTGCAATTTAATAATTCTCTCCAGTCACTATTTTTGTTTAAATCTATTAACAAATTATTAAATGATCCATGATAGATGCAGTTTCTAATTTCTTGAGAAGACAAAGTCCTTCCTGATGTATTTATTCTTTCAAAAATTTGAAACATACCTGTATCATTATTAGGTTTCTTCTGCTCAAATATTATTGCATGAATAGTAGTATTTTTAATACGTCTTTGTTCATCATCAGATAATTCAGAAAATGCTTTACCTCTCCATCTTTCATTAATAATAACAGAATTTGAAAGTTTAAAAATTTTGTTATTTTGAGAAAAAATTCCCTTAACATAGTCATACACTGTTTTTATTCTTTGGTAACCGTCTATTATTAACTGTTTCTCATTCTTTTTAGCAAGAAATATACTTGGAATTGGTAGACCTAATAAAATAGAATCTATTAATCTGCTTGCTTCATCTAATTTCCATACATAATTACGTTGAAGAGTAGGTTTAATTAAATCCTGTTCATCATACATCGTAATTAGTTCTCTAAATGATAGATCAGCTCCCCATGATGTTATGTTAAATAGATCATCATCTGAGTATGAAAAATCCTCTCCTTTATTTACTATAGGTTTAAAATTGCGTTCCATAAAATTCCCTTCTTTACAATAAAATCTATGACAAAATTCATTAAAATCAATTAAAGAAATTATATCATAATAATCGTATTTTGAAAAGCGTAATAAAGGAAATTTATATGGAAAATAAAAATAAAAACTTTTAATTAATGAGTTGTCTTTATAAACAGCTATTTTCTCAAATGTGTTTGGACAAGTATTGACTATATAAAAATATCTTTTATCCATTAGTTTACCTCATAATTATTATATGTTAATAAACAAAAAGATATGCTTTTATATATGCTATATTTCATTGCTTTTAAAAATTATATTCAAATAATTCCAGCATTATGATATAATTATTGCAAATCAAATTTAGGAGAAAAATATGGTAAATAGAGAAGAAATATTTAACTATATAAAAGAAAACTATGATGCAGACCCAGAATACTTATGGGATGACTTGCCTGATGCAGCAATATTTAGGCACAAACACAATAAAAAATGGTTTGGATTAATTATGCATGTAAAAAACGAAGAATACTTCAATGTAAAAACAGAACCAGATTATTCAGATTTATTAAGAAGCACACATGATTACATAATACCAGCATATCACATGAATAAGGAACACTGGAACACAATAATTGTAAGTAGAGATATTGACAAAACATTGCTTTTTGAACTTATAGACCAAAGCTTTGATTTAACGAAAAAATAATTTTAATATTATTATGCAAATGTACAATTTTCTAAAAGCAAAGGAAAATAAAACGCATCCCTACATAAACACATAGCTTTAGGGAACAATATCTAAAAAAGGAGATTAGATATGTTCAAACCTAAAGCTATTTATTATGAAAAAGAGATAGAAAACTACGAGCTTGGAAAAAAGCTAATGGAGCAGTATAAAGATGTTCCAAAAGTGGTGATAGAAAGTCATAACGCAATAGAAGAAATGCGAAAACAAGACAACAAAGAATTTGTCAATATGAAAAGAAACCTAATTATAGGGGTAAGGAAAACGCATAAATTCGTAGAAAACCACAAGGTGTCAGATTATCTTGTGCCATATACCTCATCAGGCTGTACTGCTTCGTGCATGTACTGCTATTTAGTGTGCAACTATAACAAATGTGCATATTTGAGGCTTTTTGTAAATAGAGAGCAAATGTTAGACAAAATCATAAAAACAGCTGAGAAATCTGATAAAGAGCTAACATTTGAAATTGGAAGTAACAGTGACCTAATATTAGAAAACACTATAACAAATAACCTAGTGTGGACAATAGAAAACTTCAAAAATTCAAATAAAGGGAAGCTTACATTTCCAACAAAGTTCGATATGGTAGATGACTTACTTCCATTGGATCACAAAGGAAAAATCATTGCTAGAATGAGCATGAATCCAGAAGAAATAATAAACAGAGTAGAATTTGGAACATCAAGATTGCAAGGAAGAATTGAAGCAATAAATAAGCTAAAAGAAGCGGGGTATGAAGTAGGAATTCTAATTGCTCCAGTAATATTTGTAGATAATTGGAAAGAACTATATTTAGGACTTATCAATGAACTAGAGTCAAAGCTATCACCAAAGGTAAAGAAAGACGTTTTTTTCGAAATAATATTTATGACATACAGCTATGTTCATACAAAAATAAATGAAGCAGCGTTTCCAAATGCAATCCAGTTATACAATAAAGATATCATGACAGGCAGAGGAAAAGGAAAATATTGGTATAAAGAAAATATCAGAAAAGAAGGAGAAGAGTTCTTTAGAGAAAATATGAAAAAATATTTCCCAAACAATGAAATTTTATATATAGTCTAGAAAACTGAGGTAAAATATGGTATTATATTGTCATATTTTATATAAATCTCAGGAGGATAAAAATGTACGTATCTATATATAAATCGCCTATTGGGAATATGAAGATAGAAGCGGAAGGCCAAGATATTGTAAAAATTAAGTTTATATCTAAATCAGAGACAAACGAAAATCCAAATGAAGCAACGCTTAACTGCAAAAGACAGCTTGAAGAATATTTTTCAGGTAAAAGAAAAGTGTTTGATATAAAATACAAATTTACTGGAACTGATTTCCAGAAGGCAGTATGGAAAGAACTTGCTAAAATTCCTTATGGTGAAACTGTATCATACAAGTATATAGCAGAAAGAATAGGCAGAAGTAAAGCTGTAAGAGCAGTAGCAAATGCAATAGGCAAGAATAATTTAGGCATAGTTGTTCCTTGCCATAGAGTAATTGGAAGCAACGGAAAGCTTACAGGTTTTTCTGCTGAAACAGATGAAAGAACAGGGCTAGAATTAAAACGAGAATTATTGAATTTAGAAGGAATAGCATAAATGGAAATAGAAGATAAGTTAGTTATTGCAAGGCTTATGGATAAAATAAAGATTTGCAAAACAAGGAATAGAATTGTAAATACAGAATTTTTGACGCCATATCAAAGAGAAATTATCCAAAAAGAATTAAATAAGATGAAAATCAAAAATTATTTATTCTTTGGAGGCTACGAAGATGCGGAAGGACAAATACTTATAATTTATCCAGAAAAGCTAGAGCTTGAATTTGTTCAAAAGAACATAGATAACATTTTAAAAGCAATAAGAATTAGACTCCCAAAGGAAGTAGTTGGAAAATATAATCACAGAGACTATCTTGGAGCATTAATTAAAACAGGCTTAAACAGAAATAGAATAGGAGATATATTTGTACATGAAGACGGTGCAGATGTAGTTGTGTTAAAGGAAAATGCAGATTACATAGTTAGATTTTTAAAAGAATTAGTTAGATTTAATAAGGCACAAGTTGAAGTTATAAGTTATACAGATATGGAAATAAAGGAGCCAGAATTTGATGAAATAAATATTTCAGTTTCATCAATGAGACTAGATAATGTTGTTTCTGAAATTGCTAGAACTTCAAGGAATAAGGCAGAAGAATTATTGCTAAATGAAAAAGTATTTGTAAATTCTAAGCAAGAGACGAAATCTGCCAAACTTGTAAAAGAAAATGATGTTTTGGCGATTAGAGGAAGCGGAAAATACATAATTTGTGAACTTCTTGGAAATAACAAAAAAGGAAAATACATAGTTAAAGTAAAGAAATATAAGTAATTATTGGGAGAAAGTAAATGGACGAAAAAATACAAAAACTTTATCAAGAATGCATTCAGGAACTGGAAAATATTGGAATAAAAATTACAAACAACATAGATATAGGACAAATAGAAATAAAGCTATCAAAAAGAAATAATAAAAGATATGGAGCATGCAAGCAGCTAGAGCCAGATAAAACTACGAGATACATTGAAAAAACCAAAAGAAGAAAAATTGTAAAATATTGGAAATACAATAAACACATAATAGAAATAAGCCCATGGGTAATGGAGCTCCAAGATAAAGTTATAAAGAATACAATAATACATGAATTAATACATTGCATGCCGAATTGCAACGACCATGGAGAGATATTTAAAAAATATGCAAAATACATAAACCAAAACTTAGGATATGACATCTCTAGAGTACGGAAATAAAGAAGAAGATTATAGAAAGAGCAATATTGAATTTAAAGAAGAAAGAAAGTATAAATACAAAATTGAATGTAAGTCATGTGGATACTCTTTTTATAGGCAAAGAATGAGTAGAAATTTTGCAAAAAAATACAGATGCGGCAAATGTGGTGGAAGCTTTAATGTGATAAGCATTGAATTTGAGAAAAAAATATAGTATAATTCTATTTTGTTGGAGGGAGATGTCGAAAAATGGTATTTAGCTCAATGACTTTTTTATGGATTTTTTTACCAATTTTATTATTAGTATATTTTATATCAAAGGAAAGATATAGAAATGTAATTTTATTGATATTTAGTTTGATTTTCTATAGTTGGGGAGAACCAAAATATATAGTATTAATGCTAATATCAATATTTACAAATTACATATTAGGGCTTACTATTGATAAAGCAAAAAATAAAAGCAAAAAGAAAATAGTACTAATTATTTCTATTATATTTAATTTAGGACTATTAGGATATTTCAAATATTTCAATTTCTTTGCAAGTAATATTAATAAAATTACTGGAAGTACATTAATTCCAATTAAAAATATTGCTTTACCTATAGGAATTTCTTTCTATACTTTCCAAATTATGTCTTACATTATAGATTTGTACAGAGGAGATATAAAAGTACAAAAAAATATTTTAAATTTGGCATTGTACATATCATTTTTCCCACAATTAATAGCAGGACCTATTGTAAAATACCATGATATTGAAGAACAACTAAAAAATAGAACAGTAACAGTCGAAAAATTTTCTACAGGAATAAAAAGATTTGTTTATGGATTAGGTAAAAAAGTAATTTTGGCAAATACACTAGCATATGTAGCAGATTACATTTTTAATGCAAATATATCCTTGTTAACCATGCCTGTTGCATGGCTAGGAGCGATATGCTATATGTTACAAATTTATTTCGATTTTTCAGGATATAGTGACATGGCAATCGGATTAGGAAAAATGTTTGGATTTGAGTTTATGGAAAATTTCAATTTACCATATCTTTCAAAGTCAATTACAGAGTTTTGGAGAAGGTGGCACATATCACTTTCTACATGGTTTAAAGAATATTTATATATTCCATTAGGTGGAAATAGAAAAGGAAAACTGAGAACATATATTAATTTAGGAATTGTATTCTTTGCAACAGGATTTTGGCATGGCGCAGCATGGAATTTCATTGCCTGGGGCTTATATAATGGCTTTTTCCTAATTATAGAAAGAATAAAACTAAAAGAAGTGCTAGAAAAAAACAAATTCAAGATTATAAATTACATTTATTCTTTATTAATAGTTATTGTAGGATGGGTGTTATTTAGAGCAGATGGATTAAAAAATGCATTAAAATATTTAAAAGTAATGTTTATTCCAACAATAGGAAAATGCTATCTTGATTTAAGTAGCATTATGAATTATAAAAATATAATTATAATATTTATTGCTATTTTATTTGCAGGGCTTGGTCAATTAATATTAAGCAAGTTAAAATGCAAGGACAAAATAAAAGTATTCTATGAAAAATATATAGAAATATTTGTAATAATTATTTTAATGTTTACAAGTATTATGATGCTGGCAAGTAGCACATATAATCCATTTATATATTTTAGATTTTAAGTAAGAATAGAATAAGAAAATTAAAGAAGGGAGAATAAATTTGATTATTACATATAATAATCAAATGTCATACATAACATGAGAAAAAAATTGATTATATTAGTATTCTTAATGATTATTACATTACCACAGATTTCATTTTGGATAGTAAATGGTGACACAAAAGAAGTTTCTACAACTGAAAATAGAAAGCTAAATGAAAAGCCTGAATTAAAAATATCTACAATAACGGAGTATCCACAAAAGTTTGACGATTATTACAATGATCATTTGCCTTTTAGGACAGAGCTTAGAACTCTTTGGACTAAACTAAATTATAGATTATTTAACACAACTGTAGATAGTAGGGTAATAATTGGAAAAGAAGGATGGCTCTTCTATAGAGGAGATAACTCAATAGAACAAGTTCAAGGCACAATAAATTTTACGGACAACCAGAAAGAAAGAATTTTAACAGGAATACAAACAAATGCCCAAAAATTGAAAGAAAAAAATATAGAAATGTATGTCTTAATTTTGCCAAATAAGGAAAACATATATAGGGAATACTTGCCAGATAGTATAATTATTAAAGACCAAGTGAGTAGAACAGAAAAGCTTGTAGATTATATACAAAAAGAAACTAATATTAATATCGTGTATCCTAAAGAAGAATTGTTAGAGGCAAAAAAAGATTATCAAATATACAAAAAGTATGATACACATTGGAATGACATAGGAGCATTTATAGGAACAATCGCATTACAAAAAAAGATAGATTCGTCTTTTTCATTTGATTTAAATAACATGACAATAGAAGAAAAGGATAAACTTGTAAGTGGGGACCTAGCTAATTTTGCAAGTTTAAATGATGAACTATTTGAGAAAGCAGCAACAGTCGTTGATTTTTATCCAGAAATCCAATGTACTTCAAAATCAAATGGACCATATACAGAGTTTAATTCAAATTCACAAAATGATAAGACTGTATTGTTTATAGGAGATTCTTTTAGAGAAGGAATGCAACAGTATTTTTCAAAACTATATAAAAGAGTAATTTATATGCATAGAGATGATTACAAGAATGAAGTTGAAAAGTTTAATCCTGACATTGTAATAGTAGAAGCGGTCGAAAGATTTTCTAATGGTATTAGTAAGAAATTACTCGACTAAAAGCTCATTTGCAAACATTGACAAAATTCCACGAAAAATGTATAATTAGCGAGAAAAAGGTAAAGTTAAAATTTTTTAACTTGATTTGTGCCTTAGAAAGGAATAGTAAGTAAATATGGAAAAAGGTATGAAATATGATGTAAACATAGACTTAGCAAATGAAACAAAAAGAGAAATGGCAGATGCATTAGAGACGACTAATAGTAGAGTATTAAATAAAATAGGAGCATTCTCGTCACTATATGATATAAAATTTGAAGAATATAAAAATCCAGTATTAGTATTAAAGACAGAAGAACCTGGCTCAAAACAATTAATTGCAGCGCAATATGACAAGTTAGAAAATGTATCATATGATATGATTAATCACTTAATAAATGACTGTATAGTAATGGGAGCAAAACCATTAACAGTACAAGATGCCATAATTTGTGGAAAAATGGAAAAAAGTGCAATAAGTAAAATTGTTCATGCTATATCAG
>CANRCJ010000048.1 GCA_947629105.1 uncultured Clostridia bacterium
AATACCTTGTGGTTTTAATACTTCATCAAATACCTTTATTGCATTTGGAACTCCACTTTCAAGAGTATTATATGTATCTACTAAAAACGTACAATTTTTAGGGTAAATTTCAGCATAAGCTTTAAATGCTTCATATTCGCTATCAAAGCTTTGTATCCAGCTATGTGCCATAGTTCCACTTGCAGGTACGTTAAACATCTTTGCCGTCAAAGTACAAGAAGTTCCGCACAGCTCCTCCTATAATGGAAGCTCTTGCCCCATAAATTGCAGCAGCTGTTCCGGTGTGCTCTTCTTGCTCCAAATTCCATTACAGACCTTCCCTTTGCCGCTCTTACAATTCTTGAAGTTTTAGTTGCAATTAAGCTTTGATAGTTTATTATTAATAAAAGCATCGTTTCTAAAAGCTGTGCCTCTATTATTGGAGCTCTAACAGTTATAAGTGGCTCATTTGGGAAAACAACACTTCCTTCTGGAACAGCCCAAATATCTCCTGTAAATTTGAAATTTTGCAAATATTCAAGATATTCTTTAGAAAATATTTTTTGTTTCTCCAGATATTCAATATCTTCCTTAGAAAATCTTAGGTTTTGAACATAATCTATAATTTGCTCAAGTCCAGCAACTATTGCGTATCCTCCGCCATCTGGTACCTTTCTAAAAAATACATCAAAATATGCTATTTCATTTTGATTCCTTAAGAAATACCCATTTGACATGGTAAATTCATAAAAATCAGCTAATAATTCAAATTTTTCTTGTTCCATATTAATTCTCCTTTTATTTCTCAGTTTCTAGCAAATAATTTTTTCTATCAAAAGTATATACCGGTACTTTTTCTCTCTTATGTGCAGATGCTTTGTATTTCTCAATTATTTTTTTCTTTGCCTCTTCATCTGTTGTGCCTTTTTCTATCATTTCAGCAATTTGTGAATATTTGATGCCCATCTTTTCTTCATCTGTTTGTCCTCCTAAGCCGTCGTTTGGCGCTTTCTTTAATATTTTTTCAGGCACTCCTAATATTCTTCCTATCTCAAGTACCTCGTCCACTGTAAAGTTACCAATAGGGTTAAAATCATAACTGCTATCTCCCCATTTTGTTGTATATCCAACCATTGCTTCGCAAAGATTTCCTGTTCCTATAACCAAATACCCTAAATTTTGTGCAATAGCATACAAAGTTGTCATCCTTAATCTTGGTTTAATATTAATTAGAGATTCTCTGCTTAAATCATTAATATTTATTTCTTTAAGCTCTGAATTAATACTGCTTTCAATTTCCTTAAAAGTATTGCTTAAGTCTACCTTTATCATTCTTACACCAAAAGTATCAGCTACAAGGCTAGCATCTTCGAAGTCTGAATTAATAGAATTACATGGCATTGATACAGCAAGTACATTTTCTTTACCTAAGGCATTAGCTGCCATAGCAAGTACTGTAGCTGAGTCTTTACCACCACTATTTCCTACAACAACACCTTTTGCATTCGATTTTTGGACATATTCCTTTATCCATAAAATTGCTTTTTCAAGCTCTTCTTTTAATCTTTTTTCATCTAACATTTTATTACTTCCTTTTTATGCTTTTTTAGTATAATATCACAAAAAAGAAATTTGTCAATGGGTGTATCGAAGTAGGCAGAACAAAGCGCCTCGGCGTCCTTTGTTCTTGCCGATTTGAGTTTCCGACCATAGGGAGGAAAGCTCAAAGGCTGCGTTCAGCATTTTTTAATTGAATAGGAAAAATCACAGATTTTCCTATTCAATTAAAAAATGCCTAGGTGGCAACGTACTTAACATACGTTTAGCTTTTAGCTACCATCCCTAGGTCTTACTATAAATATTTTAACATACAAAAAAAAGTATGTCAAATATTTCACTAATTATTTTATGAATTTTTATTATTAATATTCATATTTTTAGGGAATAAACTGACTGTAAAATTTTTATATTTTAATGTATTTACCAAGTTTTCTACTATTTTAATATCTTTATATTTATTATAAAAAGTATTAACAATTAAATCTGCTAATTGTATTCCATAATTTGTTTTTGAATCATAATATGTAATTTTAAAATCATCCTCAAATAAGCAAAATTCAGTTTTTAAATATGTTTCTAAATTATTTAATTCTCCAATTCGTATATTTCTATTATCAATGCTAATTATAAATTCTATTGGTTCATTATGATTTTGTAAATTTAATGTCGGAATTATGCAATCATTTATTAGGATTTTTACTGCATAATTAAAGAATATGTTTGAATCAATAATTTCTTTCTTCATTGCATATTTGTCAAAAACTTTTACACACCCTTGAAAGGTATCTATATCTTGTATTTTATTTAGTATTTTTATTTTTTCTTCTTCTTCCATATCATAAGATTTTATTTCTGTATCTAAAGAAAGATTTTTTAACTTTTTTAGTTTTAAATTTTCTTTCTTATATTTAGCTTTAATTCTTAATTTATCTTGTTCTAAAGAAAAATATCCTCCTACTGCAAAATATCTTGTTTTACTATTCTTGTGTATAGAGCCACTTTCATCTAAATAGACATATATTTTCATTAATTTTTTCTCTCTTTCGACTTACAAATATTTATAATTATTCATTGAAAATTTAGAGAATAATGTTTTTATTGTGATTTTATCACATTAACTTACATTTGTTTGTCGAAATTTGTAAGAAATGTAATTTTTTTATAGGTTAAGTAGCATAGACCTTACCTTTAAAATATATTTTTTAGCTCAAGCTTATTTTTATCCATAATATGATTTATTATAAAGTCACAGGTGTCTAGCGATTGCATAGCCATACTATATTCTTTTGTTTCTATATTACTGTTTATTTCCCAAATGTACATTTCTACCTTTTCCAATTCTTCATGCTCTATATAAAATGACAATTTGTCACTTTCTTCCTCCCAAATTTCAATAACTTCATTAATTTTTTCCTTTAATTTTTCATCATTTTCTTGATTTAAATCTTCATGCATTTCGCTAAAAACAGACGATATTTTGCCTAAAACATTCTCAGTATTCTTTTCTGTAACTGCATTAAGCACAACAATTAGAATTACAACAATAACACATATAAGTATCTCTTTTCTCAAATATATTACCTTCCTTCCTCAAGGTATACAATCTATTTTGTAAAACAATCTTTTTTTTGACAAAACATTTGATTTTTGCCGTCTAATGTAACAATTAAAGCCTGCTCAGGACTCATTCCAAACTTTCCTACTTCTTTTTTTAGCCAGTTATAGTCTTTTCCAATTTTCTTTAAATTCTCATACATAACGATTCCATCTATTACCAAATCGTAAGGTATTCCTTCATATTCTGGATTTATTCCAAAATCTTCTGGAATTGTAGTTCTTTTGTTTGGTTTTTGTATTACAGTAAGTCCACCACTTGTTTCAAGTATTGCATACTCCACATCTCCTAGTGAACTTACATTATTTCCTCTAAGTCTTTCTTCTAATTCATTTATTGTAACTCTTTCTTTTCTTAGTTCATTTTCTATTATTTTTCCCCTATAAATCAATATTGTTGGTTTCCCACAAATTATTTCTCTTGCATGTATACTTTTCATATTAAGTACAGATATTATTAAGTGCATAACTAATAAACCTAAAATCGGAATTATACCATTTTGCAAAGGTATTCCAGTTTCTGTCATTGGTATTGATGCTAAATCTGCAATTAATATTGCAATTGCAAGCTCGAATGGTTGAAGCTGACCAATTTCCCTTTTCCCCATTAATCTCATAATTATTAAAATTATTACATAAAGTACTATTGATCTAACAAATGTGACTAACATAAATTTTCACCTTTTTTCAAATTTTATTTATATTCTTTTCATTTTGCGAGTAAATTATTCTTGTTTTGTATAAAAAAATTTTTTTAGTTCATAATATATCTGAAAGATTTTTCTTTCAATTAATTTGATTTTATGAACAAAGCGCCTCGGCGCCCTTTGTTCTTGCCAATTTGAGTTTTCGAGGCAAAAGCCGAGAAAAGCTCAAAGGCTAGCGATTATAGCATTTTAATGAAATAGAAATTTCGAAGAAATTTTCTATTTCGTTAAAAATTTAAGGGGGTTCAAAAATGGACAATAATCAAACAAGTACAAGAAGTAATACTGGAAATACAGCTTGGCAAATAATTGGTAGACTTGTTATTGCAGCAATAGTATTAGCTATAACTGCATTCTTTACACCCGGATTTTCTATAAATAATATTTGGTCATTAGCAATAGCAGCAGTTGTTTTAACAGTAATTGATTATCTAATAGTAAAATTTACAGGTTTACATGCAAGTCCTTTTGGTAAAGGCTTCGTTGGTTTTGTTTTAGCTGTTATAACCCTATATGTTACACAATTCTTTGTTGCAGGATATTCAATATCTTGGATGGCAGCAATAATTGGTGCTCTTATATATGGTGTCGTTGATTATTTCATACCTGGAGAGCAAGAAATGTAACAAAAATTTTTGGGTATTAAAAAAGAATTCCTCAAAATTTAATTTGAGGAATTCTTTTTTAGGATATATGGTAAGCATGCCATAAGCTTACATCTCTCGGGTTTCCCCTGTTTGCCATCGGCGTGTGGTCGGCACAATATCTTACCACCACATATATCCAACTATATTGTACTTAAATTATAGCATTTTCATTCATTTTTGTCTAGCCTTTTGTATATTATACTATTATTACGTATTGTACTATTGTAGCTTCTTTTTCTACTATTCCAAAATGTTAATATTGAATTACTCTTATCAAAATTGTTTTTATTTGATAATAACTTTACTACAACTTGTACATTAATATTAGAGATAGACTTTAATATTAATATAGTACTTTCATTATTTTTGTCTTTTAAAATATAATCAGGATTACAAATTATTTCTTGTAAATATTCTTTATACTTTTCATAATCGCCGTGGATGCCTATCTTTTATATGTCTTATTCTTTCTTCAGTTATAACAACATCATCTTTAATAATTTGATTTTTAAGTTCTCCCAATTTTTCTATGTCTATTTTCCCTATGTATTCCAATTATTTACTTCCTATAACACATGATTTTTTAGATGAAACTCTAAGATAAATAATTATGCAAATGCTAAGATGTATAAGATTAAATTTATAAACCAATAGTGTTATATAATATTATTTCCTATTTGTCAATAAAAACTTTTCGACAAATTTATTACAATGTCCTACACCACCACATCTCTTTTTAACGTTTTTCCCTTTACTTCACATGTTCCAATAAATGTTTTATTCTTGCTATATACTTTATATATACCATCATCTAAGGTACATTTTAACTTAACGCCATTTAAAAATAGCTCTAATTTTTTATCATCTAATATAACTTTTCCTCTATCTTTTAAAATGCTTTCTACTGATATTAGATGTTTCTCAAAGAACTCTTTACTGTCTTTATTGTCTATTATTTCTTCTAAAGTAACTGCATCCTTTATATTAAAGTCTCCGAACTTTTACTCTATTTAGTTTATTCATATATCCAATACTTCCTAAAGATTTAGCAATGTCATTGCATAAAGACCTGATATATGTACCCTTAGAGCAACTTATTGTTATATCTATTGTGTTGTCTTCTTCATCAATTTTATTAAGTTCTATATTATATATTTCAATTTGTCTAGGCTGTATATCTATTTGTTTGCCTTCTCTTGCATATTCATATAGCTTTTTTCCATTTAGCTTTATAGCAGAATACATTGGAGGAATTTGTTCTTGCTTTCCAATAAATTGTTTTAAGACTTTTCTTATTTTCTCTGTATCTAATGTGTTTTTGTCTACTTCTCTTTCTTCTATTACTTTTCCTTCTCTATCTAAAGTATCTGTGCAAGCTCCAAGCTTAATCTCTGCTTCATATACTTTATCATGATTTATTAAATATTTTGATACTTTAGTTGCTTTTCCGTATAAGCAAAGGAAGCACTCCTGTTGCAAGTGGGTCAAGTGTTCCTGTATGTCCCACCTTCTCATTAAGTGCTTTCTTTACTTTATATACTATATCATGCGAAGTATATCCTTCTTCTTTTTTTACAATTAAAATTCCATCCATAAATTTCCTTATTTTATAAATGTTTTTACTCTATCAATTATCTTTTCTTTTGCTTGTTCTAATTGATAAGGTATTGTGCAACCTGCAGCTCTTACGTGTCCTCCTCCACTAAATATTGAGGCAACTTCTGCAACATTTACATATTCGTTTGAACGAAGTGAAGCTTTAAATCCTTTATCTGTTTCTCTTAAGAATATTGAAACTTCAACCCCCTCTAAGTCTCTTCCGATTTCTACTAAGCCCTCATGATCTCCTGCTTCAGCAAGAGTATTTTTCTCATCTTCTTTGGTAATATATGTAAATGTTATCTTTCCATCCTCAAAAAATTCCATTCTGTCAATAGCAAGCTTTGTAAGATAAAAATTTGCTCTTGTCTTTACTTGTAATACCTTTTTATATATTTCAGAAACATTTACTCCAAGTCTTAAAAGGTCAGCTACAAATTCAAATGTTTCCGTTGTAACTCCGGAATATCTAAATCCTCCTGTATCAGTTATTATTCCAGCTAAAATACATTTACCAATATCTTTATTTATCTCTATTCCCATGCTAGTTAAAACAACTATTAATATCTGACTACATGCAGGTGAAACAGGGTCAACATAATTATAGTCACCATACATGCTATTTGTTCCATGATGGTCTATTGATATTTTTACCTTTGCTTCGTCATACCATGGATCAAATCCTTCTAATCTATTCGTATCTGTACAATCTAACGAAATTGCTAAATCATACACTATATCATCTCTTCCAACTATTTTAATTTCATCAGCACATGGTAAAAAGTCAAATGTCTTTGGATGCTCTGGCATAACTATATCTACATCTTTTCCCATTTGTTTTAGTGCTTGATACATTGCAAGTGAGCTTCCTACAGCATCTCCATCAGGTGATTCATGTGTTAGTATAATTATTGTATTTGCCTTTTGTATTTCTTCTTTTATGTTATCTAATGTCATCTTCTGAACTTCCTTTCTCTGGTATAATATCTTTAAGAATCTTATCAATTTTTGCTCCATATTCCATAGAGTCATCTAGTACAAATACAAGTTCTGGAGTAATTCTTAAATTAATTCTATTTGCAATTTCTGTTCTAATATATCCTGAAGATTTCTTTATATTAGCAAAAGTATCTTTTAAATTTTTTGAATTTAATATACTAACATAAACTTTTGCATACTTTAAATCAGGAGTGATCTTTACTCTCGTTATGCTTATTAAACCTGTAATCTTAGGATTATTTAACTCATAATTAATTATATTGCTTATTTCCTTTTTTAATTCCTCATCAATACGTCCTAAACGATTATTGTTTTTACCTGACATTATCTTTATCCTCTCCACTCTTTCTTAATGAATTACCATGTCTATGAATTGCAATTTTTCTCATTACATTTTTAACATGTTCTTCATAAACTTTCTCTTGTTCTTTCATTTTAATTGAATCTCTAAAGCTCTTTTCTTTACTTTTTTCCATTATTTCTTTACCTCTTCCATTACAAATATTTCTAGAGTATCTCCTTCTTTAATATCATTAAAGTTTTCAATTTGAAGTCCACACTCATATCCTGCTACAACTTCTTTTACATCATCTTTAAATCTCTTAAGTGAAATAAGTTTTCCTTCATGTATTACTACATTTTCTCTTATTACCCTTACGCCTGCATGTCTTGTTATCTTGCCATCTAATACATAGCATCCAGCAATAGTTCCTAAATTGCTTACTTTGAATGTTTGTCTTATTTCTGCATTTCCTATAACTTTTTCTTCAAACGTTGGGTCTAACATTCCTTTCATTGCAGCTTCTACATCTTCTATTGCTTTATATATTACTGAATATTGCTTAATTTCTATTTCTTCTTTTTGAGCCATTTCCTTAGCTATTGGTTCAGGTCTAACATTAAATGCGATAATTATTGCATTTGCAACTTTTGCAAGTGAAACATCTGACTCAGTAACTCCACCAACATTAGAGTGTATTACCTTAACCTTAACTTCATCATTTGATATTTTTTCTAAACTACTTGTTACAGCTTCAACAGAACCCTGTACATCTGCCTTTACAATTAAGTTTAATTGTTTTAGTTTATTCTTTTCGATTTGTGAGAATAAGTCATTTAAGCTTACTTTTGACATTGCATTTATTGATTTTTCTCTTTCTTGACGTTTTCTCTTTTCAATTAAATGTTTAGCTGTTTTTTCATCTTCTACTTCGTAGAATGTCTCTCCAGCTTCTGGTACTTCAGTTAAGCCTATTACTTCTACTGGAGTAGATGGACCTGCTTTTTTAACCTTTTTGCCTTTATCATTTACCATTGCTCTTATTCTACCTATAACAGATCCAACAACGATTGTATCTCCAACATCAAGTGTTCCACGTTGTACAAGTGCTGTTGCAATAGGTCCTCTTGTTTTATCAAGTCTTGCTTCAATTACAACACCTTTTGCTTGTTTTTTAGGATTAGCTTTTAACTCTTGAACATCAGCAACTAATAGTACCATTTCAAGTAGTCCAT
>CANRCJ010000049.1 GCA_947629105.1 uncultured Clostridia bacterium
TTAAGAGAACATATATTTTTTAGTTGGGACATTTTCTCATTTCATTACTTAAGACATTATCACATTTCTTTCATAAACTATTTATAAATGGAAAAAAATTTGTTTACAAAATTTTTTTGCTATGTTATAATCTTTTTATATAAGCAAAGGAGGAAAGCAAATGAACCAAATATTATATACGGGATCTAATAAAAAACCCGCTTCAATAAAATCAATATTAAAGTTCTTTTCGTTTTGTATACTTATTTTAGGTATAATTTTTATAGGTAAAGGTTCATACGCTTTATATACAAATTATATTGAAAATAAACCAACTGTTGATACAAGTTTAGCTAATGTAGAATTTGAACAAGAAACAAATAATGCTATTATAACAGTCTCTCATAGCAGTGGTATTTCTAAAGTTAAATATCGCTGGAATGATGATGATGAAATGATTATTCAAGGTAACATGCAAAAAACTGTTATACTAGATAGCATAAATATACCATCAGGAGTTAATTCTCTTAACGTAACTGTTATTGATGGAAATGGAAAAGAGACAAAATCATCTTATGAATATTCTTATGCAGGAATTGCTATTGACCTTGCTGTTGTTGATAATACTTCTATAAAGATTACTGCATCAGATTTAAGTGGACTTTCTTATATAACATATAAATGGAACTCAGATGAAGAAATTAAAGCATATCCAGAAGGTGATGATAAAACAGTAATTGTACAAACGACTGAAATACCATCAGGATTAAATACATTATCAGTTACTGCTGTTAATACATCAAATCAAACTATAACTAAAACTCAAGATGTAAAGGGAATTCACCCTCCTAAGATTCAAGTATTCCATCAACAAGATTATTTAATTGTTATGGTTGATGATGAAGAAGGAATCGAAAAGATTACTCAAAAAATTAATGATGAAGAAAGAGTAATTGAAGTTGGTGGTGCAAAGAGTAAAGCATATAAATATAACATTTCTGCATTTGAAAATCCAATAATTACTATAACTGCTGTTGACGTTGAAGGTGTAGAAGCAGTATTCAAAGGAAAATTATAATTTAAACGGAGATAATTAATAATGATACAAGAAATTTTTGTAATCGAAGATGAAGAAGATGTTATATCAGACTTAAAAAATTTGTTTAAGGATAACAAAGATGTAATTCTAAAAGCGGTAACCGCAAATAGTTTAAGTGAGCATTTATTAGATCTTCCTTCGTTATTTATCATAAATGAAGACAAGATTGAAAAGGGTTCTCTCATAGCGACATGTCAAACTATCCGAAATAATGAAGATAATAGTATTACACCAATAATGGTATTAACATCTAATAAAACTCTTACTCATCAAAGAGAGATATTAAAAGAAGAAGTTGAATTTTACTTAAAAAAACCTATAGACAATGACTGCCTCTTCTATATGATTAAAAATATATTAAAGCTTCTATCTAGAAATAGAGGTATTAGCCCTTTGACGAAGCTTCCTGGAAATGTACCTATTCAATCAGAACTTAAAAAACGTTTACTTAAAAAGCAAGATTTTGCAGTTCTTTATTTTGATTTAGATAACTTCAAAGCATATAATGACACTTATGGATTTCTTGGTGGAGACGAAATTATAAAACAAACTGCAAGAATTATATTAAAACATGTAAATGCAGATGAAAATAATCATAATTTTGTTGGTCACATTGGTGGTGATGACTTCGTTGCATTAGTTTCGAATAATAATTATGAAGAGATGTGTCAAAACATCATACTTGAATTTGATAAAAAAATACTCGACTATTTTTCAGAAGAAGATAAAGAAAGAGGCTATTTAGAAGTTCCTAATAGAAAAGGTGTCATGGAGGAATTTCCTTTGGTATCTATTTCAATAGGAGTCGTTGAAGTTACAAAAAATAGATTCGATAATGTTCTTGAAATTGGAGAAGTTGGAGCTCAAGTAAAGCATCTAGCAAAAGTTACTCCTGGCAGTGCCTATGCAATAAATAGAAGAAAAGTTTAATATATCTTATATAAAGCACATATATTATTAATATATGTGCTTTTTTGTTTATTTAAGTGATGGATCTTAATTAAACAAATTTGCCATAATTTCTGTTGCAGCGGAGGTTCTGTATGTTCTTTTTTAGAAAAAAACATTTTGCTCTAATTCTTTTTAGCTTAATTTTATCATTTTCTTTTTATATAGCTGAAGAAAATATTGTTAAGAAGAGTTTTGATATTACACAAGTTTCCGCAATACCTGTAAGTGATAAAGTAATCGTCGTTGATGCAGGACACCGGGCGGAGAAGATGGTGGTGCTACGTCTAGCTCTGGTATCAATGAATCAGAGTTAAACTTGAAAGTTGCACTTAAACTTCAAAATTTATTAGAGCAAAGTGGTTCTACCGTTATCCTTACAAGGTCAGATGATAACGCAATATATGAATTAGATAGTAAAACCCTTCGTCAAAAAAAGGTATCTGATATTAAAAACAGAGTAAAACTTGGAAATGAAAGTGGTGCCGATATTTTTGTGTCTATTCACATGAACAAAATTCCTGAAACTCAATATTCAGGCTGGCAATCTTTTTATAATAGTAAGAATGAAAAAGGCAAGCTTCTCGCAGAATCTATTCAAAGTGCATTAAATAAAACTATCGATATCTCTAATGATAGATTACCTAAATCAATTAGTAATGTATATCTTGTAGATCATGTAGAAATTCCTCTTGCTCTTATTGAATGTGGCTTTTTGTCGAACTCAAAAGAGTTGAATCTGTTAACCCAAGATGACTACCAAGATAAACTTGCTTGGGGAATTTATACTGGGATAATTGATTATTTTAATTCTTGACATTTTTCAATTTGTTCACGAATTGATTTTTCTACAAATTGATTTAATGACATAAATATTGTTGTATATCAATTTTTCCAATATTATTCACTGTTATAGTTATCTCTCCCATTTGGTCTGTGCGATATATTTTAGTCCCTAAATTTGCTAATCTTTCTATTACATTTTCGCTTGGGTGTCCAAAAGTATTATTCTCTCCCACTCCAATTAATGCAATTTTAGGTTTTATCGCATTTAAAAATTCTTGTGTACTAGAAGTTTTTGACCCGTGGTGTCCTACTTTTAAAATTGTAGACTTTAATGCATTTGTTCCTTTATATATACTAACAATTTCTTTTTCTGCAATTTCTTCTATGTCACCTGTAAATAACATTGAAAAATTATTATAATTTAGCTTTGCTACAATTGAATTATTATTTAATATATTTTCTTGTATAAGTTCTTCTCTTGGCCATAAGATATCGAAATACATATTTTTCTCAATATTTAATCTCTCTCCTTTACTCACAATAACAACATTAATCTTTTTGTCTTTTGCAATCTTTTTAAATTTCTCATAGTTTTCACTATTTTCTCCCTGTTTAGAGATAACCGCATTTCTAACTTTCAATTCTTCCATGACACTCAGAATTCCTCTCACATGGTCTGTATCAAAATGACTACATATTACATAATCCAACGTAGTTATTTTTCGACTTAGCAAGTATGGTATAAGTGTATTTTCACCTACATCATATGTTTCAGAGCCTCCTCCATCTATTAATATTTTCTTACCTTTTGGAGTTACGATTAAACATGAGTCTCCTTGTCCGACATCAATAAAATATATTTTTAAATCTTTTGGACAAATAGATATTAAAGTAAATATTAGAATAAAACTCAAAATTATTGATATAACTTTCTTGTAGTTTTTTCTTGCTGCATGAATTAATTTGAATATCTTTAAGATAAATATTTTTCTTCCGTTTTTGTTATAAAAATATGCTATGGAAAAAATAAAGATATAGTAGACAATAATTTGCCAAAGACTCGGGACTTTGATATAAATTTTTGATAATGGAATTTTAGCTGTATTTTCTGTGATAAATAAAAGTAAATCTATTAATAATTTATAAAATATTCCTACGATTTTTGCTATTCCTAGAAATGGGAATGAAATTAAAATCAATATGAATCCAAATATTATTATTATACCTATGATGTAACTCGTTAAGATGTTTGTTATAAAAAATGTTAGGGACATTGTTTTATAACTGTACGCCATTATCGGCAGTATTACAATCTGTGCTGATATACTTACAAATGCAATATTTTTTATGTATTCTATTAGTTTTGTTTTATATGTTACTTTAATTAGTACATTTTTAGTCTTTTTTCTTGTACAAATTTCATTTATAATTTTTAAGAAACATATTATACCGATTGTTCCACCATAAGAAAGTAACACTCCATTATTGTATATGTTATATGGATTTGATACCAGAATTATAAATAGTGAAAAGCATATACTTGACAAAATATCATTTTTCCTATATAAATTGCCGTGCCATTAACAAAATGATTGACATAGTACATGCTCTCATAACAGATGGTGTAAAATCTGTAAGTGCCATGAAGAATACTAGAAATATGCTCGTAATTGCCCTTATTTTCCTTTTTGAGGCATTTAATCTGCTTAAAGCATAAGTTATACCTACTATTATAAAACCAACGTGTGTGCCAGATACTGCTAAAATATGATATATGCTACTATCTTTGAAGTTTTGTATAGTTTCATCTTCTATTTCTTTCGTATCTCCGAAGAAGTATTCCTATTGCAACCTTAGATTCATCCCCAAGTATTTCTTTTAAATTTGATTTAATCCTATTCCTGATATTATTAATACATATCAAAACAGGATTTAATTTATTTTTTGCAAGTACCTTTACCTCTCCATCTACATTCACTATTCCATATATATTCTTTATTTTTAGATATTCCCTATAATCAAATGCCATATAGTTTGTTGCATTTTTTGCTCTTTTAAATGTTCCTTTTAAAATAATCTTATCTCCATACTCCAAATTAGTATCTTTTGACGTGTATATTATTAAGTTAGTACCTTTGAATTTATTATTATTTACACTTTCTACTCTAACTGTATAGCTTGCCTTATACGTTGTCTCCTTCCTATTAGTAATGACAATTCCTGTAACTTGCACTTCGTCTATTCCGCTATACAAATTATTGTGTTTATTCTCTAAATATCTTATTTGTATATTTGAAATTATGGAAAAAATAACAAATACAAATATACAAAACTTATATTTTTTTATTTTACCTATATTTGCCTTTCTTATTTTTGCAAAAAGGAAATATACAAACCCGAATTATAAAAAATATGGGAACTATACTTAATCTTAAGTATAGCCCCCATATTATACCTATTATGATTCCGGGCCGTTATAAATACAAACGGTCTCATATTTTATCATTCCTTACTGCTTAAATTATATTACACGTCTTGCACAAACAAAGTAGAATCCATCTCCGGATATGTTTGATATAATAACACCTTTTCTAGAGTTAGCTGCATGTATGAATTTACCTCCACCGATATATATACCAACATGACCAACTTTTTTGCTTCCACTGCTTCTTGCGAAACATACTATGTCTCCTGCTTGTAACTCAGACTTACTTACTGCCTTACCATTTGAAGCTTGGGCAGATGATGAACGTAAAAGTGAATATCCAAAATGTTTATATACATATGATGTAAATCCTGAACAGTCAAATCCACTAGGAGTTGAACCACCATATACATATTTATATCCTAAATATTTCTTTGCGTATGCTACTATTTCTGCTCCTGTAGCTGTTCCTTTGCTTACAACTGGATCTTCTTTTACAGTTTGTGTTGTTTTTTTAGTTGTACTTTTTGAAACTTTTGCTGTTCTACTAGATGAGCTTCTTGATGTAACTGTAATTTTTTTATTTGATACGTATTCTGATGAAACGTATCCAACATTACCAGCAAATTCTACCTTTGACCAACCGTCAACTGTTTCAATAATTTTAACTTGATCATTTCTTTTTAATCTTAAAATTATTGCTCCTGAAGTACTTGCTTCTTTTCTGAAATTAACAGAACTTCCTGATATATATCCTGTTTTTTGTGATGAATTATTTTGTTCAGTTTCTGAAGCTTTCTTTTCTACTATTTTTTCTGTTCTAACCCATCCTTTGATGTCTCCTGAAGTTACATATACCCAACCATTTACTTCACTTACAACTTGTATTTGTGCTTCTGTATTTAATTTGTTTAATACTAGTGAATTAATAGTAGGTGTTGCATATAATTCAGTTCCTACAGCTAATGTTTTAACCATTTCTACATTTTCATTTTCCGTATTTTGTTCGTTTTCTTCTTCAGTATTGTTTTCTTCCTCTTGATTTTCTGTCTCCTCAATAACTTTTATATAATCTGCTGAAACATATCCTGTATAAACTACTGAATTGACATTTGCCTTAACTTTATACCATCCGTTACTTTCTTCTAAAATTTCAACTTCATCATCCATTGATAGAAGTTCTAATATAGTTGCATCTGTAGATGCTTCTTTTCTTAATCTCAAAGTATCTGTTGTAACTACTCCTGTTGATGCGAAACTATATGATGTAGTACAAAATAAGATTATCACACTCAATAAGGAAATTACTATACTTTTATTCATAAATCACCTCAATTTTTTCATCACGTATCTTTTATTATACACTTCTTTTCCTGATTTGTCAAATTTTAGGCTAAAAAGTTACCAAATTTTGCTCTATTTTTGTATTCTTTCTATAATTTCAGAGCATTTTTTATATATTTTTTGCTTACTAACTCCTTTGATTTCTCGATTTTCCATAATAATCTTACCATTTATTATTGTTGTTAATACATTACTTCCTTTTGCATTATATACTATGTCTGAAAATATATTTCCGCAGGGCTCGCAGGTTTCTGTATTTAAATCAAGTATAAACAAATCTGCAACTTTTCCTTCTTCTATAGTACCTATTTCTTTATCAAGTTTTAGTGCTTTTGCTCCGTTAATTGTGGCAAGTTTTAGTATCTCATAACTATTCATATTCTTAGAATTCTTAAAAATTCCCTTTTGAAGTAGTCCTGCAAATTTCATTGTATCAAACATATCTAGGTTAGAGCCACTACCTTGTCCATCTGTTCCAAGGCTAACATTAATTCCCTTATCAATCATTTTTTGAATTTTTGCAACCCCACATCCAAGTCTTAAATTGCTTATTGGGCAATGAGCAACACTTACATCTAATTTACTAAGTACTTCTATCTCTTCATAGCTTAAATCTACTACATGTGCTAGAATATTATGCGTTTCTGTAAAATATTCCTCTAACACTTGAACAGGGCTCTCTACATTATATGCTGATTTTATATCTAAAGTTTCTTTTTCATTTTCGCAAAAATGCATGTGAACAGGTAAATTGTATTTCTTTGCCATATCTATTAGTTTCTTTACTGTGTCAAGACCTGTTGTATATAACCCGTGTATTCCTATGTTTAGCGTAATATTTTCGTATTTATCTTTATATGTTTTTATTAAGTCTTCAAGTTCTTCAATTCTTTGTTCGCCAAGTCCACCAACATCATTTACAGCTCTTGTTACCTGAAGTCTTACACCTATTTCGTTTGCTGCTTTTATTGTATCTTCTGCCATAAAATACTGATCATTTGCACATGTTGTTCCTGTTGATATCATTTCGATACATGATAAAAGCGAGGCATAATATATGTCTTCTCTTGTTAGCTTGTCCTCCATCGGCCAAATTTTCTTTGTTAACCAATCTTGTAAAGTATATCCATCTAAAGTCTCTCTAAATATGCTCATACTTAAATGTGCATGTGTATTTACAAAGCCTGGCATACATATTTTGTTATCTGCATCAATTACTTCAGTGTCCTCTTCCGGCTTTATGTTCTTATCAATCTTTACAATCTTTTTATCCTTAATATATATGTCTACATTGGGCTCATACTTTTCTCTATTTTCTGCCATAGATATTAAGTTGCAATTCTTTATTAATATACTCATAGACTGGTCTCCTTTCAATATGCACGTATTGTATCATATTTATTTAAATTTGTAAAATGGTATTAAAAAAGATTGGCATTTGCATACCAACCTTTCTTTATTTGAACTTATGCTAATTCTACAACTGCTCCTGCTTCTGTAAATTTAGCTTTTAATTCTTCAGCTTCTTCCTTAGCTACGTTCTCTTTGATTGTCTTTGGAGCTCCATCAACTAAGTCTTTAGCTTCTTTTAATCCTAATCCTGTTGCATCTCTAACAACTTTGATAACTTGGATTTTGTTTGCTCCTGCTTCTTTTAATACAACATTGAATGAAGATTTTTCTTCAGCTGCTGCACCTGCTGCTGCTCCTCCTGCTGCTGGAGCTGCTGCAGCTACTGCTGATACTCCATATTTTTCCTCACTTCCTTTAACTCAACAACTGTTAAACTATCAATAGTTTCTAATAATTCATCTACTTTTGCCATTTTAAATTTCCTCCTAAATATTTTTTTAATTAAATTTTAATTGCAAACTTATGCGTTTGCGGCACTTTCTTTTTGTATACGTACTTGGTCGATTGCAACTGCAAGTTTTGAAATAGTTCCAAGCAATCCACCAGCAAGCATTCCCATAAGTGTTTGTTTTGATGGTAATTTTGCAAGTGTAATTATTTCTT
>CANRCJ010000050.1 GCA_947629105.1 uncultured Clostridia bacterium
ATATAAAGTATATGATGATATAATTAATGAAATTAAAATGTTTCATCCAGAAAATACGGAAGCGGAACTTAATAGAATAAAACGAAGCCTTTGGGTAATATTTGATGGAATAAATTGTCATAATGGAGAAATGACTGAAACTAGTATGAGCCCTAATCAATCAAAAACTAGCAAGCAATTTGAACAAGAAATTATGAAATGTCATACTATAAAAGGTTTTGATAGAGAAATTAAACCTGCAACTATAGAAGGATGTTTAGTAAGAATGTGTGATATTATAGCATATACACCATATGATTTGGCAGACAGCTTATATGAAGGGCTAATTCCAACAATAGAAGGCGAACATGAAAGAATATTACTTGAATTTGGAGTTACACCTGAAGAGATTGCTAGTGCTAATGCAAGAAAAAATTATGATAAAATTGCAAGAAAAGTTCAAATAATACTTTTAAAATCTCTTATTGAAAATAGTTCAAAGTCAATAATCAAATTAGATGAAAAAACAGCTAATTTAATGTATGAATTTAGGAAGGCAAATCAGAATATTATATTTACCGAAAAAAATAAAAGAGAAGAAACAGGAATTTATCCTAAGACAATAGAAAAAATTATGAACTATTATGCTGATATGATAGAAAAAGAAATTGGTTTACAAAATGTAAAAAATTTGGCTAATAATAGATATTATTCAAAAATGTTAATGGAAAAGTTTGGAAAAGGAATTGATGAAGAATTTATAAGATTTATTACAGGAACAACTTCTGAGATTTATCAATTCAATGAACAAATGATTAAAGAAGTATCTAGCACTACAGAAAATGGAAAAGACATAAGCCTTGAACATAAGATGGCATTAGAATTTGCAGCAGAATATTTATCAACACTTAATGATCATCAATTCTTAAGAGTAGCTAAAAAGAAAAAAATATTAACAGATGCGGAGTATGCTTCAATTAGAGCTGAGTATAGAAGCCCTGGTGAACATGCAAAAGACAGTGATTTGAATGAAGCAATGGAAGATTATGACAAATAAATGTGATTACTAAATTTTGGAGGAATGAATTATGGAGTATTCAAAAAAAGTTGATGCAAAATGGCAAAAAAAATGGAAAGAAAAAGATGTATATAAATTTGATATGAATTCTGATAAAGAAAAGTTTTATATCTTAGAGATGTTTTCATATCCATCTGGTGCAAAATTACACTTAGGTCACTGGTTTAACTATGGACCATCTGATTCATTTGCAAGGTATAAAAAAATGAAAGGATATAATGTATTTCATCCAATGGGATTTGATGCATTTGGTCTTCCAGCAGAAAATTATGCAATAAAAACAGGAATACACCCAGAAGATTCTACTTTAAAAAATATAGAGACAATGAAACGTCAACTAGAGGAAATGGGTGGAAGTTATGACTGGAATTATTCTGTAGAAACATGCATGCCTGATTACTATAAATGGACACAATGGCTTTTCACTAAATTATATGAAGCAGGACTTGCATATAAAAAAGAGGCACCAGTTAACTGGTGTGATAGTTGTAAGACAGTTTTAGCAAATGAGCAAGTTATTGGTGGCAAATGTGAGAGATGTGGCTCAGAAGTTAAAAGAAAAAAACTAGCTCAATGGTTTTTCAAAATAACTGATTATGCAGAGGAATTATTACAAGACTTAGATAAATTAGATTGGCCTGAATCAACTAAGAAAGTTCAAACAAACTGGATAGGTAAATCAGAAGGTAGTGAAATAAAATTTGCACTAGAAGATGGAAAACACGAAATAACAGTGTTTACAACTAGAGCCGATACATTATCAGGAGTATCTTATGTTGTTGTTGCACCTGAAAGTAGTCTTGTTCAAGAAATAACAACAGATGAGTGTAAAGAACAAGTTGAAAACTATATAAAGGAAACAGCAAAATTAAATGAAATTGAAAGACTATCAACTGATAAAGAAAAAACAGGTGTATTTACAGGAGCTTATGCAATAAACCCTATAAATAACGAAAAGGTTCCAGTATGGATAGCAGATTATGTGCTAGAAGATTATGGAACAGGCTCTGTTATGGCAGTACCTGCTCATGACACGAGAGATTATGCTTTTGCTACTAAATATAATTTACCAATTAAACAAGTAGTAACAAGTAAAAATAATGAAGAAGTTGAACTTCCATATACAGAATATGGAGTATTAATAAATAGTGGCAAATATAATGGCTTAGGCTCTGCTGATGCTAAGAATAAAATCACAGAAGATTTAAGTAAAGTAGGAAAAGGTAAAAAGACAGTTAATTATAGATTAAAAGATTGGCTTGTTTCAAGACAAAGATATTGGGGAGCACCAATTCCAATTATATATTGTGATAAATGTGGAACAGTTGTAGTACCTGAAAAAGACTTGCCAGTACTTCTTCCTTATGATGTTGAATTTAAGCCAGATGGAGAATCACCACTAAAAAAATCAGCAGAATTTATGAATTGTACTTGCCCAAAATGTGGAGGAAAGGCGACAAGAGAAGCAGATACATTAGACACATTTGTATGTTCTTCTTGGTATGAACTTAGATATCCAGATTCTAAAAACTCTGAAAAAGCTTTTGATAAAGATATAGTAAACAAAATGGCACCAGTAGATACTTATGTTGGTGGAAAAGAACATGCAGCAATGCACTTAATATATGCTAGATTTATGGCGAAAGCACTTAGAGATTTAGGATACTTAAACTTTGATGAACCATTTAAGAGATTGATACATCAAGGAATGATCTTAGGACCTGATGGAAACAAAATGAGTAAGAGTAAAGGTAATACTGTATCTCCAGAAGAATACATTGAAAAATATGGCTCAGATGTATTTAGAATGTATATCATGTTTGGTTTTGATTATAGACAAGGTGGACCATGGGACGAAAAAGGAATTGAGTCAATGGTTAAATACTTTGGAAAAATTGAAAGATTAATTGACAGTGTAAATGAACTAAGAAATAATGCTTCAAAAGAGAAAATTGGAGAAAAAGAAGTAGACTTGCTTAGAGTTAAAAATCAAACAATTAAAGCTATGGGAGAAGACATAGATGATTTTAGATTTAATACAGCAATAGCTAGAAGTATGGAACTATTTAATAAAATAAGTGAGTATATAAGAGAAAAAGAAATCAATACAAAGGTATTAATAAATACAGTAGAAACATATATAACTTTACTTGCTCCGCTTGCGCCTCATTTTGCAGAAGAAGAGTGGGAAAAGCTTGGAAAGACAGATTTTGTATATAATCAAAATTGGCCAGAAGTAAATGAAGAGGAAATGAAAGGTGGAACTAAAGAGATACCTGTTCAAGTTAATGGAAAAGTAAAGTTTTGTGTACCAGTAAATGCCAATGCAAGTAATGAAGAAGCATTAGACGTTATTAAAAATTCAAAGCAAGCCCAAGAAATTAAACAAAAATATGAAGTTGTAAAAGAAATATATGTGCCAGGGAAAATATATAATTTGGTAGTGAAAAATAAATAATGTAGAGGAGAGTGCCTATGTTTTATACAGATAATAGATTTGTATATTTAATATTAATAGTGTTAGTATTAATGAACCTTATGGGAATGACACAGTTTGAATGGCTTGCATTATTACTAACACTACCTGGAGTACTAATTGCAATAACTTTTCATGAGTTTGCACATGCTTATGCTGCAACAAAACTTGGAGATGATACACCAGAAAATCAAGGAAGGCTTAATTTAAACCCATTATCTCACATTGATCCAGTAGGGTTTGTACTACTATTATTTGTTGGATTTGGTTGGGGAAAACCTGTTCAAATAAATCCAAGAAATTTTGATAGAAAATATTCAGAGCTTACTGGGGATGCAATAGTTGCAGCAGCAGGACCAATAATGAATTTTATACTTGCTGTTGTACTTACAATAATATATTGTGCGATATTTAAGTTCGCAAGTGCATTTACGGTTACAGAAGTAGGTAGTATTATTGTATCAATAATACAATATACAATAGTTGTAAATTTAGGTCTTGGAATATTTAACTTAATTCCGCTTCCACCATTAGATGGCTCAAAAATACTAGTAAAATTTTTGCCATATAACGGAAGACAATGGATTTACGAACATGAGAAAGTATTTTATATAGTGTTTCTTGTTATTTGGATAACAGGACTTGCAGGTTCTATAATTTCACCTGTACTTAACTTTATGTATAGTGGATTAATACATATAGGAGCTGCGATATTTGGATTATTATAAAATCTGGTAGTTTTTATATAGGAAAAATTATACGAAAGGAAATATTAATGAAAGACATAATAGTTTTAGGAATTGAAACAAGCTGTGATGAAACCTCTGCCTCTATTGTAAAAAATGGGAGAGAGGTTCTTTCTAATGTTATAAACTCACAAATATGCATACATGAGAAATTTGGTGGAGTTGTTCCTGAAATTGCATCAAGAAAGCATATTGAAGCAATAACTACTGTTACAAATGAGGCACTAAAGAAAGCAAATTTAAGCTTTTCTGATATAGATGTTATAGCATGTACTTATGGACCAGGACTTGTTGGTGCACTTCTTGTTGGAGTAGGATATGCTAAAGCTTTAAGCTATGCGACGGGTAAGCCATTAGTACGGCGTAAATCATATAGAAGGCCATATTGCAGCAAATTATATTAAATTTAAAGATTTAGAGCCAGAATTTTTATGTCTTATCATATCAGGAGGACACACTCATTTAGTAAAAATAGAAGATTATACAAAATTTACTATACTTGGTAAAACACGTGATGACGCAATAGGGGAAGCTTTTGATAAAGTTGCAAGAGTTATGGATTTAGCATACCCAGGAGGACCAAAAGTAGATAAGCTTGCCAAATGCGGAACTCCAAATATTGAACTTCCTAAGACACATTTAGAAGGCTTAGATTTTAGTTTTAGTGGAATAAAGACAGCAGTGATTAATCTAAACCACAATAAAAAGGATATTAAAAAAGAAGACTTATGTGCAAGCTTTGAAAGTACTGTAACAGACATGCTTATAGAAAATACTAAAAAAGCTTTAGAACAAACTCATCTAAAAAAAGTAGCACTAGCTGGAGGAGTTTCAGCAAATTCATATATAAGAGAAAAGTTTATTGATCTTGGTAAAGACTTAAATGTAGATGTATATTTTCCAGATTTAAGTCTTTGCACAGATAATGCAGCAATGATTGCATCTGCTGGGTATTATAGATATCTTGCAGGAGATATATCAGATTTAACATTAAATGCTATGCCAAATTTAAAAATAGGACAGTAACAATTTTTTAAAATTAAAGAAACAAAAAATATAAGGAGGATTAAATTTGTCAATATACGCAATAGCTGATTTGCATTTGTCCTTTAGTGATCCAAAACCTATGGACATATTTGGAGATAATTGGACAAATCATGAAAATAAAATAAGAAAAAACTGGATGGAAAAAGTAAAAGAAGAAGATACTGTTTTACTTCCAGGAGATTTTTCATGGGCTATGGAACTTTCTGACACATTTAAAGATTTTGAATATTTAAATAATTTACCAGGCAGAAAAATAATGCTAAAAGGAAACCATGATTATTGGTGGAATAGCTTAAAAAAGCTTAATGAATTTATAGAAGAAAATGAATTTAAAAATATTAATTTTTTACATAATAATGCTTACGAAGTTGAAGGACATATAATTGCAGGAACAAGGGGATGGGTTATTTCTAATAAAGAAGAAGATAAGCCTATTTTAGATAGAGAACTTATAAGGCTAGAGCTTTCAATAAATGAAGGAATAAAGCAGTTTGGGGAAGATAAACCAATTATCATCTGTATGCATTATCCTCCAACAAACAATATTTTAATGGAAAATTCAGAATTTATAAAGCTTATGCAAAAGTATAATGTAAAAGAATGTATATACGGACATTTACATGGCGAATCTCATACAGAAGGAATACAAGGTAATGTTGGAGGTATTCAGCTTAAACTTGTTAGTGCAGACTATTTAAACTTTAATCTAGAGAAAATAGTGGAGTAAAATAGATGATTGGAAAAATTATTAGAATTATATCAAATACATATATCGTAAAATCTGATAGCGGTAAGATTTATGAATGTACTGCTAGAGGAAGACTAAAAACAGAAGAATTAAAGCCTATTGTTGGAGACAATGTCGAAATTGAAGAAGTTACAGAAAATCAAGCAGTTATTGAGAATGTTTTAGAAAGAACAACTTCTTTAAAAAGACCTAAAGTTAGTAATATTTCTCAAATAATATTTGTAATCTCACCTAAAATGCCAAAGCCTAATCTACTTTTATTAGATAAAGAGCTTGCTTTGGCTGAATTCTTAAATTTAAAATCAGTTATAGTTATAAATAAAATTGACTTAAATGCAAAAGATGCAGATATGTTATATGATTTATACAAAAGTGTCCGGATATAATGTATTAAAAATAAATGCAATGACAAAAGAAGGAATAGATGCTCTAAAAGAAGTATTAAAGGGAAATACAAGCGTGCTTGCTCGGACAATCTGGAGTTCGGTAAATCAACTATAACAAATATAATCTTAGATAAAGATATAACGCAAACTGGAGAAATTAGTAAGAAAAATAAAATGGGTAAAAATACGACAACAGATGTATGTTTATATGAAATAGGTGAAAATTCATTTTTGCTTGATACTCCAGGATTTCAGACAATAGATATATATGAAATTGAATCAAATAATTTAGATAAATATTTTATAGATTTTAGAGATTACATTAATGATTGCGAATTTGCTCCTGGGTGTAGCCATATTAAAGAAGAAAATTGTGGAATAAAAGAAGCCTTAAAGAGTTCTAAAATAAGAGAAGAACGTTATCAAAACTATATAAAAATATATGATGATATAAAAGATAAGGAGGAACATAGATGGTAGAAATATCAACTTCAATACTAAACGTACCAAAAGAAAATTCAATGAAAATATTTTATGGATTGGAAGTAGCACATACAGATTATTTCCATATTGATGTAATGGATGGAAAGTTTGTACCAAAAAATACGGTAGAACTTATGAAAGAATATTCAAATGCTATTAAACAAATGTCAAATATTCCACTAGATGTGCATTTAATGGTAGAAAATGTTAGGGAGTTTATTGACGAATATGTTGGAATAGAACCTAATATAATAACATTCCATTTAGAAGCATTTTCTTCTGAAAAAGATATAATGGATACGATAAATTATTTAAAAGAAAACAATATAAAGGTACGGAATATCTATAAAGCCAAATACAAATATAGAAGAAGTATTTAAGTATTTACCATATATACATACATGTTTAGTAATGACAGTTGAACCAGGACTTGGCGGTCAAAAGTTAATACCAGAAACTTTGGAAAAAATAAGAACTCTAAAAAAATATATAGATGAGAATGATATTGATATAGACATTGAAGTAGATGGAGGAATAAATTCTGATACAATAGAGGAGGCAAAATCAGCAGGTGCAAATGTATTTGTTATAGGTACAGCTATTGTAGGTAACGAGAACATAGAAGAAGCTGTTGATAGTTTTAGGAAATAGAGGAGAAAAAATTGGAACTAGAAGGACAAGTTGAAGTAATTATATATTGTAATGAGGTGAATTCATATACAGTTGCAAGACTTATGACAGAAAGTATTGGAGAAATAACTATTGTTGGTTTTTTACCTTTTATAAATGTAGGAGATAATCTTACCGTTTATGGGGAATATGTAACACACAAGGATTACGGAAAACAATTTAAGGTAAATACATTTAAGAAGAATATGCCAGAGACTTTAGACGCATTAGAAAAATATCTTGCAAGTGGAAATATTAGATGGGTTGGAGAAAAGACAGCAAAGAAAATTATAAAAGCTTTTGGAGATGATACAATTCATGTACTAGAGAAGGAACCAGAAAAGCTTGAGACAATAAAAGGAATAACTAAGGACAAAGCAATCGAAATTTCAGAAAGTTTTATAGAGGCAAAAGAATTATGGAAAATAGTTAGCTTCTTGGATGAAATCGGTATAAGTTCAAGTTATGCTAAAAAAGTATATGAAATTTATGGTATAAATGCAGTTGAAGAGATTAAGGCTGACCCATACAGACTTATAGACGTAGTAAGAGGGATAAGCTTTAAAACAATAGATGAAGCTGCAATAAAAATTGGAGTCAACACTGATGATGAGCAAAGAATAATATATGGAATAAAATATGCACTTCTTCTTGCAACATATAACGGACATACGTGTGTTGTTAAGGCAAATCTACTTGACTTTGTATCTACACTTCTCGAAATATCTGTAAATACCATAAATGATTTTCTAAGCCAAATGAAGGTAAGAGGAGATATTGTAATAGAAAAAAGAGATGAAGAAGAATGGGTATATCTAACAGCGTATTACGAAGCAGAAGTATTTATTG
>CANRCJ010000051.1 GCA_947629105.1 uncultured Clostridia bacterium
AATTGGAGAACTTAGAGAAAGTTTAAGTTTTGGAACAGACGGTGCAGTTATAAAAGTAGATAACTTGGAATTAAGAGAAGTCTTAGGCACCAATTTTAAGACTCCTAGATGGGCTATTGCATATAAATACCCACCAGAGAGAAAAGAAACAATTTTAAAAGATATTGTATGTCAGGTTGGAAGAACTGGAGCAATTACTCCTATGGCAATACTTGAGCCTATAAAACTTGCTGGGTCAACTATATCTAAAACAACACTTCATAATGAAGATTTTATTAAATCAAAGGATTTAAAAATTGGTGATCATGTAATAATACAAAAAGCTGGAGATGTTATACCTGAAGTTGTTGAAGTAGTTAAGAAAAAAAGGACAGGAAACGAATTAAATTTTGAAATGCCTGATGTATGCCCTGTATGTGGAGGACCTGCAATAAGAGAAAATGGTGAAGCTATCAAAAGGTGTATTGGAATAGAGTGCAGTGCTAGAAAACTCAGAAATATAGTCCATTTTGCTTCAAAGGCAGGAATGGATATTGATGGACTCCGGATATGCAATAATAGAGGGGTTAGTTGATAAAGGCTTTTTAAATAATATATCAGATATATATTATTTAAAGAAGGAAGATATAGCATCTCTTAAGAAAAACGGAGACAAGTTTGCAACGAATTTAATAAATGCAATAAATGAGAGCAAAAATAACAGTTTAGACAAATTAATTAGTGCACTTGGAATAAGACACATTGGCACAAAATCAGCCAAAATACTTGCAAGAAAATATGGAAGCATGGACAAACTCATGAAAGCAAGTGAAAAAGAATTAAGCCTATTAGAAGATATTGGAGAAATAACTGCTAAGAGTGTTTATGAATTCTTTTCACAAGAACAGACAAAAGACTTAATTGCTAAGTTAAAGACTGCAGGTGTTAAAATGAAGGAAGAACAAACAGGAGAAAAAGATAATAGATTTGAAGGTATGACATTTGTCTTAACAGGAACTCTTGAGAAATATACAAGAGATGAAGCATCAGAAATCATAGAAAAATTTGGAGGTAAAACATCAAGCTCAGTTTCGAAGAAAACGACTTATGTACTTGCAGGAGAAGAAGCAGGAAGTAAACTTACAAAAGCAGAAAGCCTTGGAGTGAAGATTATTACAGAAGCTGAATTTGACGAAATGATTAAGTAAAGTTTATTTGGAGGTCTTATGGAAGGTTATACATTTGATGAATTTGAAGAAATTCTAGATGATGGATATCAAGTATATTTTACTTACCTAAAGAATAGATATTTATTATTTAAAACAGCAGAAAATTGCTATACACAAAAACTAATTCACATAGGACAGAAAAATCCTCCAGCTAAAATGTCAATGGTTACAAAAAAATATTTAATGGAAATATATCCATTTATGGAGGATGTAGAATATAAGTATGATGTGTGATGAAAAAAATAAAATAGAATTAAAGGGAGAAGTAAAATCAGGACTTGGTAATGCTAATATTTGGGTAAAAAAAGCAAGGGATATTTTTAAAGAAAAATATGGAATGGACTTATTTTTGGGAACTTTAAATATAGAACTTGATAGAGAAATAATATTAGAAGAAGATGAAAAAATACTACCTCATGAATATGGGGGGATTTTTAATGTTTATGTTAAAGAATGTGAAATTCTAAATACTAAAGCATATATATTAAGAACCGAAAAGAATAACAAAGTAAATGGTGATCATCCATTAAACATAATTGAGATTGTAACAAATGTAAATATGAGAAAAGAATATGGCTTAAAAGATAATGACAAAGTTTCTGTATACATTTATGAATAAATAGACAGGAGGAAAAGAAAAATGGTATTATCAATAGCACTAATACTTTTAGGTTTTGCTCTTTTGATAAAAGGAGCTGATTTATTGGTTGAAGGTGCAAGTAACGTATCAAAAAGATTTCATATACCGGAAATAATTATAGGACTTACGATTGTATCAATAGGTACATCAATGCCAGAATTATTTGTAAGTATTACTTCTGCGATAGAAGGATATCCAGACATGGCAGTTGGGAATGTTTTAGGAAGCAATGCATGTAATTTGCTCCTAATTCTTGGCTTATCAGCTGTGATAAAACCTATTAAATTTAAAAAGGAAACAAGATTAATAGAGACACCAATTTGCTTAGCTGTAACTATTATATTTATGATTATTGCTAACTTAAATCAAGACATATCGAGAGTAGAAGGAATAGTCTTAATTGTGCTATTTGGTGCATTTATAATCTATACAATCTTTATGGGCATAAAGGGTGAAAAATTTGATAGAGAAGATGATTCAAACGAGATAGAGGAAGAAACAAAAAAGTCATCTATTGTAAAAGATTTAATTTACATTGCTATAGGAATATTAGCGTTAAAAGTTGGTGGAGACTTCACAGTAGACAATGCTGTGGTTATAGCAAAAATGTTTAATATAAGCGAGAAAATAATAAGTGTTACCATACTTGCAATAGGAACAAGCCTTCCAGAACTTGTAACAAGTGTAACAGCTGCAGCTAAAGGAAGTAGTGATATTGCAATAGGAAATATCTTGGGCTCTAATATATTTAATATGTTATTAATAATAGGAGTATCAAGCATAATAACACCTATTATATATAATATTTCATATAATATTGAAATGGAATTTTTAATAATATCAACAATGCTTCTTTCACTTTTCCCTATTATTCCGCCAAAAAATGAAATGAGTAGAGCAAATGGTTTTGTATATTTGCTATTTTACGGAGCATATTTATTTGTGTTATTTAATATAAAATAGAAGAGGAAAATATGGGAATTTTAGAAATATTATTAATTAGCTTTGGTCTTGCAATGGATGCTTTTGCAGTATCAATATGTAAGGGCTTATCAATGAATAAAATAAATACCAAAAAAACTGTTCTGATTGGAGCATATTTTGGATTCTTTCAAGCATCAATGCCATTAATTGGTTATTTACTTGGAAGAGGATTCGAAAACTTTGTAACCCAAATAGACCACTGGATAGCATTTATTTTACTGCTATTTATAGGAACTAATATGATTAGAGAAGCATTTAGCCAAGACAAAGATGAAAATAATGACGATACATCATTAAAAACAATGCTTATTCTATCGATTGCAACAAGTATTGATGCATTAGCAGTAGGAATAACATTTGCATTTTTAGGAGTAAATATTTTGACATCAATCTTAACAATAGGTATTATAACTTTTATAACATCATGTATAGGCGTTATAATTGGAAATAAATTTGGTAATAAATATGAAAGAAAAGCAGAGATTTTTGGCGGTGTAATTTTGATAATTATAGGAATAAAAATATTAATTGAACATTTATTTATAGGTTAAAGTTTTAAAGGAATAGTTTTTTCAAAAAAGGCTATTCTTTTTTAGAATTTTGTGATAAAATTCTAATCGTGAATATACACAAGAGGAAAGGAGATAAAAAATGAATAAAAAACATATCATATATTTAATAATAGGTTTTGTTATTTTAGTGTTAATTATTATAAAAGCATGCTTATCAATTAATTCAGCAATATATAGGCTTACACCAGATAAAATTATAACTTCATATGTTAAACATATTAATAATGGAGAATATGATCAGATGTATGAGATGCTCGACGATAGTTCTAAAGCTAATATAAACAAGGAAGATTTTATTACTAGAAATAAAAATATATATAGCGGTATAGAAGCACAAAATATTACAGTTGATGATATAACATTTACGGAGAATAAAGACGGAACAGCAAGTGTTAAGTATAATACATCAATGGATACGGTAGCTGGTAATGTCAGTTTTTATAATACAATTAATCTTGTAAAGGATAAACACAAGGACTATTATATTTCATGGAATTCAAATGTAATATTTCCTAAATTAGATGATAATGAAAAAATTAAAGTAAATACAATAATTGGAGAAAGAGGCAGTATCTACGATAGAAATGGTAAATTACTTGCGGGAAAAGGAACTGTGTCTTCAGTAGGCTTTGTTCCAGGAAAAATGAACGAAAATCCTGAAGAAGACATAAAAACTGTTGCTGGATTACTTGGAATAACAGAGGAAAAAATAAATTCACTATTAAGTGCATCTTATGTTAAAGATGATACATTTGTTGCAATAACTAATGTATCAAAAAACAACACAATATTAAAAGATAAGTTGCTAAAAGTTCCTGGCATAAAGATTACAGATGCTACAGCAAGAGTATATCCATATGGAGAAGAGCTTGCTCATCTTATTGGATACGTACAAAATGTAACAAAGGAAGACTTAGAAGCAAATCCAGATAAAGGATATACCTCAAACAGTATTATTGGTAAATCAGGGCTAGAAAAAATTTATGAAGATAGGCTTAGAGCAAAAAATGGAGCAGATATTTACATAGTAGACAGTAGCGGTAAAAGGATTGAAACAGTTGCCAAAACTGATGCAAAAAATGGAGAAAATATAAAGCTTACGATTGATGCAGAGATACAACAAGATGTTTTTAAAGAATTTAATGGTGATGAGGGATGTGCAGTTATTATAAATCCGAAAACTGGTGAAGTATTAGCAATGTGCAGTGTACCTTCATATGATGCAAATGAGTTTGTATTAGGAATGAGTAATAGTAGATGGGAAGAATTATCAAAAGATGAAAAAAAGCCAATGTATATTAGATATCAAGGAAAATATGTACCGGGTTCTTCTTTTAAACCTGTTACTGCAGCAATTGCACTTACACTTGGATCTATTAAGCCAGAAGATGATTTAGGACCTAGTGTAACAAGGTGGCAAAAAGATTCTAGTTGGGGCACATATCATGTAACTACACTTCAAAAATATAGTGGACCATCAAATTTAGCAAATGCTCTAATATATTCTGATAATATTTATTTTGCAAAGGTAGCATTAAAGATTGGTAAAAGTTCTCTTATTTCAAAATTAAAGGGAATAGGATTTAATACCGAAATAGAAGTAGGACAAAAAATGACAGCTTCGCAATATGCAAATGAAAATACATTTGAGAGTGAAATAACACTAGCTGATACTGGATATGGTCAAGGAGAATTATTAGTCAATCCAGTTCACATGGCGTCTATCTATTCTTCATTTGTAAATAACGGAAGTATGATTAAACCATATATAGAATATAATGACGGTAAAAAACAGGGATGGTTAATTGAAAGTGCATTTGATAAGAATGCTGCAAATACAATAAGAGAAGATTTAATCCAGGTAGTTGAGAATCCACATGGTACTGCTTATTCTGCAAAAATTAATGGACTTAAGCTTGCAGGAAAAACAGGAACGGCTGAAATAAAGGCGTCTAAAGAAGATGAGACAGGAACTGAGATAGGATGGTTTAATGCTTTTATTGCTGATGAAGACAGTGATAAACAACTTCTAATAATAAGCATGATAGAGAATGTAAAAGATAGAGGGGGAAGCCATTATTTATTAAATAAAGTAAGAAACATATTTCAAAAAATAACATAATTTAGTGCAGTAAGGAGAATGATTAAACATGATAAAAAAACTTGCAAAACAAATAAAAGAATATAAAAGAGATGCAATACTATCACCAATATTTGTTGCATTAGAGTCAATTATGGAGGTAATTATACCTTTTCTAATGGCATACTTGATAGATGATGGTATTAATAAGGGGAATGTAAATGAAATTTATAAAATTGGAGCACTTTTAGTTATAAGTGCTCTAGCATCTTTGGTGTTTGGAATATTGTCAGGAAAATTTTCAGCAAGAGCATCTTCAGGTTTTGCTAAAAATTTGAGAAAAAACATGTACTATAACGTTCAAGATTTTTCTTTTTCAAACATTGACAAATTTTCAACAGCTAGCATAATAACAAGACATACAACAGATGTAACTAATGTTCAAATGGCATTTCAAATGTTAATAAGAATTGCTGTTAAGTCACCATTATTACTTGTGTTTTCATTAATAATGGTACTTACAATTAATGCTAAACTAGCTTTAATATTTCTTGTTATGGTACCGTTTTTAGGAATTGGATTATATTTAATTGCAACAAAAGCACATCCAATTTTTGAAGAGACATTTAGAACATATGATGAATTAAATAATGCAGTACAAGAAAATGTTAGAGGAATAAGAGTTGTAAAATCTTATGTTACAGAGAAAAAAGAGATAAATAAATTTAATTCAATATCTCAAAAAATATTTAATAATTTCTCTAAAGCAGAAAAGATAGTTGCTTTAAATAGTCCTCTTATGCAATTTACTGTTGATGTAGTTATAATATTAATATCACTAATTGGTGGAATGTTAATAATAAACCAAAACTTAACGACAGGAGAACTAACAAGTTTAATTTCTTATGCAATGCAAATACTTATGTCTCTTATGATGTTATCTATGGTTTTAGTTATGATTATGATATCTAGAGCATCAGCAGAAAGAATCGTAGAGTTATTAGATGAAGAAAGTAATTTAAAGAATAAAGAAAATCCAATAGAAGAAGTTAAAAATGGAGACATCTCTTTTAAGAATGTAAGTTTTAGCTATGTTGGAGACAAAGATAGAACATGCTTAAAAGATATTAATATAGAAATTAAATCAGGAGAAACTGTTGGAATAATAGGAGGAACAGGTAGTTCAAAAACAACGTTAGTACAGCTAATACCAAGATTATATGATGTAACAGAAGAAAGTATTGAAGTTGGCGGAATTGATGTTAGAGATTATGATTTAAGAGCTTTAAGAAACCAAGTTGCAATGGTACTTCAAAAGAATGTGCTATTTTCTGGAACTATAAAAGAAAACTTGCGTTGGGGAAAAGAAAATGCAACTGATGAAGAAATGATTAAAGCATGTAAACAAGCACAAGCAGATGAATTCATAAATTCTTTCCCTGATGGATATGATACGTACATAGAACAAGGAGGTACTAACGTATCAGGAGGACAAAAGCAAAGATTATGTATTGCAAGAGCTTTGCTTAAAAAGCCAAAAATACTTATACTTGACGATTCAACAAGCGCTGTTGATACAAAGACTGATAGCTTAATTAGAAAAGCTTTCAAAGAAGAAATACCAAATACTACAAAAATAATAATTGCACAGAGAATTTCTTCTGTTGAAGATGCTGATAAGATTATAGTTTTAGACAATGGTATGATAAATGGAATAGGAACACATGAAGAACTTATGAATACAAATGAGATTTATAAAGATGTCTATACGTCACAGATGAAAGGAGGAAATACTGATGAAGAATAACAATGCGGAAAAACCTCCTATGAAGAAATTTGATTTAAAGACGATAAAAAGAATATTTAATTATATGAAGGCTAATCACAAATGGATGCTAATCTTAGTACTAGTTTGTATAATTTTAAACACAGCTGCAAATATAGCTTCTTCTCTATTTTTAGAGACATTAGTTGATAATTATATAACTCCTCTAATTGGAGTAGAAAACCCAGTATATACAGAGCTTATAAAAGCAGTTGGAATAATGGCTTCATTCTATCTAGTTGGTGTAATAACAATATTTGTTTATACGAGAGTTATGGTAAATATATCACAAAGTACACTAAAAACAATACGTGATGAGATGTTCTCTAAAATGCAAAGATTACCTATTAAGTACTTTGATACAAACTCACATGGAGATATAATGAGCCACTATACAAACGATACTGATACATTAGAGCAAATGATAGCACAAAGTATGCCACAACTCATTGCATCTGTAATAACAATTGTTGGTGTGTTTATTGCAATGTTAATTACTAATATTTATTTGACATTAGTTGTTATTGTATCACTATTTATTATGCTTTCTATCACCAAACAAATTGCAGGTAAGAGTGGAAAATACTTTATTGGTCAACAAAAAGCAATAGGAAAAGTAAATGGTTATATAGAAGAAATGATTAATGGACAAAAAGTTGTAAAAGTGTTCTGTCACGAAGATAAAGCAAAAGAAGAGTTTGATAAAATAAATGATGAATTATTTAATGCTATGAATCAAGCTCACAAATTTGCAAATATCCTAATGCCTATACTTGTGGCTTTAGGGAATGTACAATATGCTCTTGTTGCAATAGCACGGAGGAATCTTAGCATTAAATGGGATAGGTAATATTTCAACAGGATTAATAATAGCATTTTTGCAACTAAGTAAAACATTTA
>CANRCJ010000052.1 GCA_947629105.1 uncultured Clostridia bacterium
TAGTGTAGATGCATATAACCCCAAAGTAGTGCGCTCTACAATGGGAGCAATTTTTAGAGTTAAGATAATAGAAGCGGAGAATCTTGTAGAAACACTTAAGAACATGAAAAAACATAAATTTAAAGTCGTTGCAACTTCACTTGGTGGAACTGAGAACATATATCAAATGGACTATAACAAAAAAGTTATAGTTATTGGAAATGAAGCAAAAGGAGTATCAAAAGAAATCCTTGATGTGTCGGATGCAAAAACAATAATTCCAATGCTTGGAAAAACTGAGAGCTTAAATGCATCTATTGCAACAGGAGTTATATTATATGAATATGTAAGAAGAAAGATAAAATAGAAAAAAGACCGAAAGGTCTTTTTTAGTTTGTAAAACTTATCTTTACCAAATCAACATAAAATAAAAATATATTGCAAAAATAAACCTTGCTTTTTGTAAAATAGCATTATATAATACTATTTATTAAGGGGGATTTTTAAGATGCATTATGAAGAAATAGAAAAAAGAATTGGCTATACATTTAATAATAAAGAACTACTAAAAACAGCACTAACTCATACTTCTTATGCAAATACACATGGAATAGAAAGCAATGAAAAACTAGAATATCTTGGAGATAGTATACTTGAATTTATAACAAGTAAGTATTTATATAATGAGTACAAGAATTTAACAGAAGGAGAAATGACTAAAGTTAGAGCAACTGTTGTATGCGAACAAAGTCTATATAAAGTTGCAAACCATCTTGGCTTTTGTGAATTTATAATTACTGGAAAAGGAGAAAAAACAATAAAAGGAGTTAAGAATAAAGCTATTCTTGCCGATAGTGTAGAAGCTGTTATTGCAGCAATTTATCTAGATAGTGGAATAGAAGATGTAGAAAAATTTATAATTTCTAATTTAAAAACATCTATAGAAGAAGAAAGTAAACACGTAGGAATAAAAGACTATAAAACAGTTCTTCAAGAAAAATTGCAAGAGAATGGAAATGTTAAAATAGAGTATAAAATAATCGCAGAAGAAGGACCAGATCACGATAAAAATTTTGTAGCACAGGTATTATGTGACGATAAAGTTCTTGCACACGGAAGAGGAAAAAGTAAGAAAAAAGCTGAAATGGAAGCTGCAAAGTACGCATTAAAAACTATAAAAAGAGGTGAAAGCAATGAAGATAGTAAATGAAATGTTTGCAGGAAGCTTAACAGGAATTTCAAGTAAAGAACAAGAAAAATTCCTAGAAAAAGCAAACAAAGAAATTGAAAATAAGAGATTTAATAAACTTAAGATTGCAATTTCTCCAAATCTTGTAAATAAAGATACATTAAAAATGCTCAAAAAATATAATGTGTCAACAGTTGAACTTGAGGTACAATCTACGAATGACTATATCTTAAAAAGATGTGGATATACATATAATCTTGAGCAAATAAAAAAGGCAACTAAAATGATAAAGAGGAATAGATTTAAAGTATCATTCCAAGTTGGAATTGGACTACCAGACAGTACAAGATTAGATGAGCTAAATACAGCAAGAGACCTTGCTAAATTAAGACCTAATAGGGTAAGAATATATCCAATGGTTGTTGTAAAGAATACTAAACTAGAACAAGAATTTAAAAAAGATAAGTACGAACCACTAACTTTAAATCAAGCAATAGAAAGATGTAAAGAAGTTGTATATGAATTTAATAGAAAACACATAAAACAAATAAGTATAGTAAAACAAAATGAATTAAATGAGTCTGAAGAAACAGAAATAGTTGCAGGACCTTATCATGAGGAATTTGGACAACTTGTAACTGATAGCATTTGGTATGATAGCATAGTTGAAAAAATAAAAGGATTTAATGTAAAAGTAAGAAAAGTAAAAATTGAGGTAAACCCAAAAGAACTTCCTAATGTTACAGGATATAAAAAAGAAAATGCAGAAAAATTAGAAGAATTATATAATGTTTCGATAAAAGCAGAAGGAAACCCTGATATAAAAATTGGAAAATCAAAAATAAGTGTTTTGGAAGTGTATAGTGACTAGTAAAGTATAAAATTTCCATGTTTGTAAATAATACAAGCATGGAAATTTTTATTAAGTATATTAAAGAAACATTAGTTACATTTGTCGGATGTGCACTTATGGCATTGGGAGTTGTAATGTTTTTACTTCCAAATCAATTATCATCAGGAGGGTTTAGCCGGGATTGCAACAGTTTTATATTATTTATTTGGGTTTAAGGTAGGTACAACAACATTTATACTAAATATACCCTTATTTATAATTGCATATATAAAAGTTGGAAAGAAATTCTTGGCCAAAGCAGTAATTGGAACAATACTTCTATCTGTTCTTTTAAATATATGTGAAACTTTATTTGCAAACTTTAAAGTAATTACACAAGATAAACTTCTTGCGTGTATTTATGGTGGGCTAATTGTAGGAATTGGAAATGCAATTATACTTAAAAATAATGCGTCAACTGGAGGAACAGAATTACTAAGTAATATTATTTCAAGGATGTATCCAACGATAAAAACAGGTAGCTTACTTGTGATACTTGATATAATTATAGTTGCAATAAACGTTATAGCATTAAAACAAATTGAAATAGGTTTATATTCAGCTATTGCAATATACATCATAGGAAAACTAATAGAAATCATTGCTGAAGGAACTAACTTTACAAAAATGATATTCATAGTATCAGACAAATATAAAGAAATTGCAGAAGAAATAAGCAAAAAGCTTGAGAGAGGAAGTACTGCAATTTATGCAAAAGGAATGTATAAAGAAGAAGAAAAAATAATACTTTGGTGTGTTGCATCAAAATATGAGATAGTAAAAATAAGGCAGATTGCAAGCAAAATAGACAAAGACTCATTTATGACTATATTTAATGCAAGAGAAGCATATGGACTTGGCTTTAGGGAAGAATAAAAAAGTTAATTTTTTTAAATAAACTATTGACATCTATAAAAAACTAATATAAAATACAAACATGAATTCGTAAAACGGAGGTTCTAAAAATGATAAGTGCTTTGCATATTAAAAATGTTGGTATTATAGATGATATAAGTGTAGATTTAAATGATGGATTAAACATACTTACAGGAGAAACAGGAGCTGGAAAGACGCTAATAATTGATTCACTTAAGATTTTATCAGGAGGAAGATTCTCTAAAGAAATGATAAGAAAAGGACAGGATTTTTCTTATGTTGAAGCATCAATGTATTTACCAGATAATAAACTTGGACTAGATGAAAATGTAGTTGTATCAAGAGAAATATATTTGAATGGTAGAAATACATGTAAAATAAATGGAAGATTAGTATCTGTAAATGAACTTAAAGAATTTATGAAAGATGTAATAGATATACATGGACAACATGAAAATCAATCTTTATTAGATGTAAATATGCATATTAAATATCTAGATGGAATGGCATATAAAGAAATAAATGGTTTAAAGCAAGAATATGCCGAACAATTTGCAAGATATAATGAAATAAAACAAGAAATAAATAAAAACTTTGGAGATGACAAAGAAAAGCAAAGAGAGCTAGATTTACTAAGATATCAAAAGAATGAAATAGAATCTGCTAATTTAAAGCCAGATGAAGAAGAAGAACTAGAAAATTTAAGATGTAAGATTATGAATTCAGAAAAAATATCAAAAAACTTAAATGAAGCAAATACACAGATTAGTGATGTTGCAATAGATTCGATAAGCACAGCAATCAGAGCATTAGAAAAAATAGAGAGTATTGATTCTAAATATGGAAAATCGTTAAATAGCCTAAAAAGTACATATTATGATTTGCAAGAATTATCAAGAGATATAGAAAGTTATAATCTCGAATCATACTTTGATGAAGAAGAAAGAGACAATGTAGAAGAGAGACTAGACTTAATATATTCACTAAAAAGAAAATATGGAAATAGTATTGATGAGATATTAAAATACAATGTCGAAGTAAATGAAAGAATTGAAAAAATTGAAAATTCCGAAGAATATGTAAATAAGCTAAAAAAAGAATTAAAAGAAATAGAAAAAAGTCTAGGAGAGCTTGCAGGCAAGATGAGTATCATAAGACAGAAATATGCCAAAGATCTTAATAAAAAAATAGATCAAGAACTTAAAGACTTAGAAATGAAGAATGCAAGATTTAATGCTAAGCTTGAATACGATAATGATAATAAATTTGGAATAAATGGATTAGATAAAGTAGAATTCATGATAAGCACAAATGTTGGAGAAGATGAAAAGCCACTTGTAAAAATTGCATCTGGAGGAGAAATGTCTAGAATAATGCTTGCAATAAAAAATGTGCTTGCTGATATAGATAAGGTTTCAACTATGGTATTTGATGAAATAGACACAGGAATAAGTGGTATTGCAGCAAATAGTGTAAGTGAGAAGTTAAAATCAATATCTAAGAATCATCAAGTTTTATGCGTAACTCATTTAGCCAATATTGCAGCAAGAGGAGATTATAATTATTATATTAGCAAAGAAGTTGAAGATAATAGAACAAAAACAAGTATTAGAAGGCTAACAGAAGAAGAAACAATTATAGAAATTGCAAGAATAGCTAGTGGAAATATAAATGAAATAGCAATAGAACATGCAAAAGAATTAAGGAAAATAGCGTAAATTTTCATAAAAAAGCTTGCAAAAACTAGAAAAACATGGTAAAATCTTTAGTGTTAAATTGACGAATACTAAATTTTTCGTCCTTGCTCATATCTAAAGATGGGCTATATATCCATAAGGAGGTGAAAAATAATGAATAAATACGAAAGTATAATCATTATTGGTCAAAATGTAGAAGAAGAAGGAATTAATGCATTAATTTCAAGATTTACAGATTTGATTAATAATCATGGCAAAGTTTCAGAAGTTACACAAATGGGTAAAAGAAAATTAGCTTATGAAATTGGAAAGAATAAAGAAGGATTCTATGTTCTATTTAATTTCGAAGCAAAACCAGAATTCATAGCTGAACTTGAAAGAAACTACAGAATAACTGATGATATAATTAAGTTTATAGTAGTTAAAAAAGACGAAGAATAGTCTTTAAAAATTTAAGTGTTGTTTGTAAATTGCAATACTTAGCTAAAAAAGAATAGATATATAACTTTTTTGGAGAAATAAGTATATATAGGAGGAATAATATATGAACAAAGTAATATTAATGGGAAGACTAACAAGAGACCCAGAAGTGAGATATACTCAAACAAGCAATACTTTAGTAGCAAACTTTTCTCTTGCAGTTAATAGAAGATTTGTAAGACAAGGAGAAGAGAGACAGGCAGATTTCATAAATGTAGTTGCATGGGGAAAGCAAGGAGAATTTTGTAGTAAATATTTTAAAAAAGGACAACAAGTCGGAATAATCGGAAGAATTCAAACAAGAAATTGGGATGACGATAAAGGACAAAAGCATTATGTAACAGAAGTAGTAGCAGAAGAAGCATACTTCGCAGATTCAAGAAGAGATGGAGTATCAGGCGAAGCAAGTGCAAACTTTGAAAACACATTTGGAAGTGAAGTAGCACAAAATTCTGAGTTTGAATTAACTCCTAGTGATGACTTGCCATTCTAAAAATACATAGATAGGGGGGAAAATAAAATGGCAGATAAAAAGCAAAATAATAGAAGAAATAATAGAAATAATAATGATGATGATTTTAATCCTAAGTTTAGAAAACAAAGAAAGAAAGTTTGCCCATTATGCGCAGACAAGAATTTAAGTCTAGATTACAAGAATCCAGATCAATTAAAGAAATTTATAAATGATAAAGGTAAAATCTTACCAAGAAGAGCAACTGGAGCTTGTGCAAAACATCAAAGAGATATAACACTTGCAGTAAAAAGATGCAGACATATTGCAATGTTACCATATACACAAAACTAATGTAGTAAAAATGGAGTCATGGAAATTACTTCCATGGCTCTTTTTGTAACATAAATGTAATAAAAAAGTAGTTGAAAAAAAGAAAATAAACTTGTATAATTAAAGTATACTTAAGAAAAGTAAAAATAAACAAAAAAGGAAAAAGAATATGAAAGTAAACAAAGCAAGGCTTAAAACCCTTGAGGCTGTACACACACACACACACACACACACACACAAGTGGCTTTAGAGGCTATTTAGAATACAAAAAAATAAGAAATATTAGCACGAGTAAATTGTGTTTATTTTGTAATATTGCAAAATAGATACAATTGACTTGTGCTTTTTATATAAATTTATATACTAAATTAAGTTCGCAAATAGACATAAAATATAAAAGGAGAAAAGAGAAAAATGAGAAATAAAAAAGCAATAAAAGAAGAACAAGGAATTACACTAATGGCATTAGTAATAACAATAATAGTATTACTGATACTCGTAGCAATATCAGTAAGTGCAGCATATAATTCGGGAATAATACATTTTGGCGTGCAAGGAGCGAAAGAGTATGCTAAGTCAGCAGTAGATGAAAATAAAATAATGGAAGAAACATCAGGATATATAGATAGCGTTGTACAGAATATAAAGGATTTATTAGCAAACAAAGAAGATGAAGAAACGCAAGGAAAAGCACCAACAGATATATATGCTTTTCTATATACAGATGGAACATTAGCATTTAATAATAACAGTGTGCCAATAAAACCAAATGAAGTATCAAAGTCCTATGGAAATATTAAAGGTACAACATATAGTTATAATTCGGATACTTCCAAGACGGATGCTCCTTGGTATGATGATAGAAAAGAAATAACGACAGTTAACTTTGAAACTGAAGTAGTTCCAACAAGTACAGCATGTTTTTTTATGAATTGCACAAATTTACAAAAAATAGAAAATATTAAGAATTTAGATACTTCACAAGTAACAAATATGTCACGTATGTACCAAGGCTGTTCAAAATTAACAAGTATAGACGTAAGTAGCTTTGACACAAGTAAGGTAACAGACATGAGCTATATGTTTATAAACTGCACGCAATTAACAAGTATAGACGTAAGTAACTTTAACACGAGTGGAGTAACAGACATGAATAGTATGTTTTTCGGAGGCTCTTCTTTGAACGAAATATAAGGCTTAGAGAAATTTGATACAGGTAAAGTAACAACTATGTACTGTATGTTCTATAATTGCTCAAAATTAGAGAGTATAGACGTAAGTAGCTTTGACACAAGTAAGGTAAAAGACATGAGCTTTATGTTTGCCGGGGGCAATTCTATCTATATGTCTTTAACCGAAATAAAAGGTTTAGAAAAATTTAATACAAGTAATGTAACAACTACGCGATGTATGTTCCAAAATTGCACAAAATTAACAAGTATAGATGTAAGTGGCTTTGACAAAAGTAAAGTAACAGACATGAAAAACATGTTTTCTGGTTGTTCTTCTTTAACCGAAATAAAAGGCTTAGAAAAATTTAATACAAGCAATGTAACGACTATGTCGAGTATGTTTAGTTCATGCAAAAAATTAACAAGTATAGATGTAAGTGGTTTTGACACAAGTAAGGTAACAGACATGGACTATATGTTTTATGGATGTTCTTCTTTAACCGAAATAAAAGGATTAGAAGAATTTAATACAAGTAATGTAACAACTATGAGAAGTATGTTTTATAATTGTAACAAATTAACGAGTATAGATGTAAGTGGTTTTGACACGAGTAAAGTAACAACTATGTACTATATGTTTTATAAATGCTTAAAATTAGAGAGTATAGACGTAAGTAGTTTTGACACGGGTAAAGTGGAAGACATGAGCGGTATGTTTTATGCTTGTTCTTCTTTAACCGAAATAAAAGGCTTAGAAAGATTCAATACAAGTAATGTAACAACTATGGAATATATGTTCTGTCAATGTGAAAAATTAACAAGTATAAACGTAATCAGCTTTGACACGGGTAAAGTGAAAGACATGAAAGACATGTTTATGAATTGTTCTTCTTTAACCGAAATAAAAGGCTTAGAAGGCTTCAATACAAGTAATGTAACAACTATGGCGCAGATGTTCGATACCTGTAGCTATTTGACTGTCTTAGACTTAAGTAGCTTTGACACGGGTAAAGTGAAAGACATGAAAGACATGTTTATGAATTGTTCTTC
>CANRCJ010000053.1 GCA_947629105.1 uncultured Clostridia bacterium
AAAATATAAAAATATAAAAGAAAGGATATGTTTATAAAATTTATGTTAAATAAACCTTATAAACATATTATACGAGGGAAAAAATGGTTAATGGAATAATAATAAGTAATAATTTTAATATGATTAAAAGCATATTAAATATTGTGGATGTTGAAATTTCGTATAGAATTGCTACAAACCAACGTGATTTTGAAAATCTTGTTAATGATAAAAAGGCTGATATTATATTTATTGATAGCAATCTCAACATAAATCATATGGACAAAGTTTTCAATAAATATGAATCTAATATTATATTAATCAATAATGAAAAAGAATTAACAAGTAGTTTGGTAACTTCTAAAATTTTTGAAATTATAAGAACTAGTAATGAAAACGGCAAAAGAGACAAAATCATGACAGAGTTGCAAGATTTAGGTTATAGTACTAGACATCAAGGTACATATTATTTAGCAGATATAATTGCAGAAGTAATTAAAAGTCCAAACTTTGCGGATAATAATTTACAAAATATACTCTATCCTCTTATTGCTAAGAAATACGGAAAATCTGCCTATAATATCAAGAGTAGTGTCCACAAAGCAACTGAGTGTATGTATTATGAATGTGATATTAATAAATTGCAAAAATATTTCCGTTTTTATGAAGATACAAAGCCTACTGTAAAAGAAGTAATTTTCGCAGTAAGCAATAATGTATAGACATTTTAAAAGTGACTTTTTTTGACTTTTTATTTACAAATATATTTTTATGATAATATAAGTATAATCATGATCAATATGATTTTGTTAAATTTTACAGTACACTTATGCCAGTAGATGATTGTCATAAGTGTATTTTTTTTGCTTTTTTTCATATTATATACTACTATGAATTCTTGTGAGTTAGTTAATTTAATTTCTACGCTTTCGTGTTTAATTGTAGAAAATTATACAGATAATCAAATTGCATTGCTTTCTGCTGTATTTACGCAACTTGGAGATAGTCTTACTACTATCCTTGCAAATAAAGCTTTGCACAATAAAAATGAAGATGATGTAGCATCATCTCATTCCTCTTCTAACTAAAATATTTACTTATTTGATTTAGATTATCAAATTTTCCTTGTCTTAATACCTCATATACAATTATCGCAACAGAATTTGAAAGATTAAGTGAACGCAAATTTCCTAACATAGGTATTCTTATAGTGTTATCTATATATTTTTGAAGTAAATCTTCTGGAAGTCCTTTTGTCTCTTTTCCAAATAATATAAATACCTCATCCATATTGCTAAAATCCACATCTGCATAACAATGCTGTGCCTTTGTTGATGCATAAAACATATTATTTTCTTCTGGTTTATATTTTTCTAGGAAACTGCTTAATGATTCATGTTCTTCTATTTCAACCTTATCCCAATAGTCTAAGCCTGCTCTTTTTAAATACTTATCTGATATACTAAAACCAAGTGGATGTACAAGATGAAGTTTGGCACCTGTTGCCGCACATGTTCTTGCTATATTTCCTGTGTTTTGTGGTATTTCTGGTTCTACCATTACTACATTTATTTTCATTTTTATATCCCTTCTTATAAAATAAAGCTCATTATAATACCTGTTATTGCTCCTAATACATATAATAAAGCAACAATCTTAACATTTTCTTTTAAATTCTTGTTAATTCTAAATAACATAAGTATTCCAGCTCCAGCATTTACCAAAAGTCCTGCAATAAGCGAGCTAAAGCTTATTATTTCTGATAAATATAATTCCGTTATTATTACAGATGATGCGCAATTTGGAATTAAACCTATTAGTGCTACAATAGCTGGCTCAAATACTGTTGAACTTGACATGAAGTTTTTTATCGTATCTTCCCCAACAAATTCTACTAAAAAATTAATTATTAATGTTAAAATAAATATATATATAAATACGTTAATAGTATGTTTTAAGGCAGATTTTACTATGCCATTTTCGCAGTGGCAATGTTCTTCTTCACAAAGGTCAATTATTTTGCTTTCTTCTTTCTTATTTTTGTTTTTTATATTCATGAAGAAATCAATTAAAAATCCATAAACCATTCCTATTGCAAATTTTATTGCAAGTATCATTATTATTGTATTTATCGGTGCTGCCTTTGATATTAATATTGGTAGCATCTCATCTGAAGTAGATAAATATACCGCAATAAGCGTTCCAAGTGTTATTATTCTTGCAGCATATAAGTTTGTTGCAGCAACAGAAAAGCCACATTGTGGGAATATTCCAAGTAAGCTTCCTATCGCAGGTCCATACTTTCCTGATTTCTTTATCTTTTCTTTGGACTTGTCACTAATCTTATGCTCAATATATTCCATTAGCAAATATGCTACAAACAAAAATGGCAATAATTTTATACTATCTATTATTGTATCTTGTAGTATTTCTAACATTCTTTTCTCCTTTTAAATTTTTTCTTTTTGCTTCATATCTATTTATTTTACTACTTTTTCTAAGGAAAATCAATATTTCGATTTATGATAAATTAAGTTTTGCATTTGCGTATCTTTTTGATAAAAAATAATATGTTAATAAATCTTAAAAATCATATACTATAATGTATAGAATAAATAATAATAAAAAAATTTATACTATTATTGACAACTTTTAAAATGTGTAGTACAATGTATTACAAGGAGATGATAAGTATGACAGTTTCTGTAAGATTGAATGAAAAAGATGAACTCTTAATAAAAAAATACGCTGAGCTTAATAATATTTCGCTATCTGATTTAATTAGAAATGCTGTTTTAGAAAAAATTGAAGATGAATATGATTTAGATGCATATAACAAAGCAATAGAAGAGTATAAGAAAAATCCTAAAACGTACACACTAGAAGAGGTAAAAAAGGAGTTAAACATATAAATGAAATATAAAGTTGTATTTTCAGAAAAAGCAAGAAAAGATTTAAAAAAACTGGATAAACATATAGCCGCCTTAATAATTGGCTGGCTCGAAAAAAATATTGAAGGCTCTGCAAATCCTCGCATACATGGCAAAGGATTAGTAGGTAATATGTCTGGTCAGTGGAGATATCGCATTGGTGATTATAGGGTAATATGCGAAATACAAGATGATGAAGTTATTGTTCTTGTATTAGAAGTTGGTCATAGAAGAGAAATATATGGTTAATAATTTTTTCATTACCAGAATATCATATACGTTATTATTCCTACACTCTCAATTATAAATAAATTTAACATATTTGAGGCAAAGAGGTTACTTGTTGCCTCAACAACGCCTTGAACATCATTTGCATTTTTACTGTAATGTTTTTGTGATTCTATAAATGTTATAAGCTCTGGCACACTTGTTATAAATCCAAGAATAATACCAATTAACGCTTCTGGTATTCCAAATGCTAGACTTAGATTTTCTAATGTGTTTCCTAATAAATTACCTACAAAGAATAATATAATTCCTGTTCCTAAAAGCTCTAAAGTAGTTATTAGAGTTTTCTTTTTCTTATGTCTTACCCACTTTTTTTCTTCTTCTATTTTCTTTATTTCTGTATCAGCTATTTCTTTAATTTGATAAACTTTATATGCATTATTTTTTATGTAATATAACGCTATAAATGCAAGTATAAATATTGGTATTATTGTAATGTTTGCTTCCATTCTTGTTATTACCATTGCTATTGGAATAATTATTGTTGCAATAACTATTCCAAGTTCTATCTTTAATGCTCTGTTCTTTAATGCATTTGTATTTTTATTTGCAATTACTGACCAGGCATATTGCACAAGATTAATTATATTTGAACTTATAATATTATATATACTTGTATCAAATAGTCCTTGAACAGATGAAAAAAATACAGTAAGTAGCTCTGGAATTGATGTAGCAGCTCCTGCAATATTTCCTACTGTTTTTGGTTTCAAGTCTAAAATTTCTGCCATTTTTCTTAAGAGCCTTACAAGTATCTGCTTTGAAATAAACACTATTAATAGTGAATAAATTATAAATTTTGCAATTTCAAATATTAACATTCTTCTTTCTCCTCTATATCAATTATTTACAATATTTGGATTTTTAAACAAAAAAGGAACTTTTGCTATGTCATATATACAAAAATTCCCTTTTAAAAATTTATTTCATTTCGGCTATTCTTTTTTCAACTGTCTCGAGCATTTCTTTATATTTTTTAAGTTTTGCTTCTTCTTCCTCTACTTTTGCTTTAGGAGCTTTTTCTGTAAAGCCTTTATTAGAAAGCATCTTGCTTGCTCTTTCAACTTCTGCTTCAAGCTTTTCTTTTTCACCCATTAATCTTTCTAATTCTTTTTGCACATCAACTAATTCTTCAAAAGGAATAAATACTTCTATTCCCTCTTGAACAATAGAAATAGCATTACTTGGTATGTCAGCTTTATCATTTTTAATTGTTATTCTATCCGCAAAACCAAGCTTTTTTATAAATTCAGAAGATTTTTCTATAACGTCTTTATACTCTTTTGTAACAAAGATTAAATTTGTCTTTCTACTTGGAACAACATTCATATTAGCTCTTATATTTCTAATATTTACAATTATACTCTTTAGAGTTTCTATGTTCTTTTCTTCTTCGTCAAAGCTAAATTTTTCTTTTATTTCTGGCCAATTTTCTAACATTATGCTTTCTTTATCTACAATAAGTTCTTTATATATTTTTTCTGTTATAAATGGCATAAATGGATGCAATAATTTCAAAGAAGTCACAAGTACATGATTTAATGTATACATTGCTTCTTTCTTAGAGACTGCATCTTGGCTATATAATCTTGGCTTAACAATTTCTATGTACCAGTCACAAAATTCGCTCCATAAAAATGTATAAATTTTTGTTGCAGCAATACCTACTTCGTATTTTTCAATATGGTTTGTTACTTCTACAACTAATTTATCTAATTTATTAAGTATCCATTTATCTTCTAAGCATAATTTATCTTCTTCATAATCTTTTAAAGTCTCATCAATATTTGATAAAACAAATTTTGATGCATTCCATATTTTGTTTGCAAAATTCTTTGCAGCACCTGCTTTCTCTGCTGAATATTTAACATCATTTCCAAGTGTCATATTTTGAACTAAAGAGAATCTCAAACTATCCGCTCCAAATTCATTTATTATATCGATTGGGTCAATTCCATTGCCTAAGCTCTTTGACATCTTTCTTCCTTGAGCATCTCTAACTAATCCATGCATAAATACTGTGTCAAAAGGTATCTGTTTTGTATGCTCTAAGCTAGAAAATATCATTCTTGCAACCCAGAAGAAAATTATATCATAAGCTGTTACTAATGTGTTTGTTGGATAGAAGTATTTAAAATCTTCTGTTTCTTCTGGCCAGCCCATAGTTGAGAAAGGCCATAGTGCAGAACTAAACCATGTATCCAATGTATCTGGGTCTTGGAAAATTTCTTTGCTTCCACATTTTGTACATTTATCAGGTTTATTTGAAGAAACCATTATTTCTCCGCAATCTTTGCAGTAATATGCTGGTATTCTATGTCCCCACCATATTTGTCTAGATATACACCAATCTTTTATATTTTCCATCCAGTGAAAATATAGCTTGTCAAATCTTTCTGGGACAAACTTTATTTTACCTGACTTAACAACTTCTATCGCAGGTTTAGCAAGTTCATCCATTTTCATGAACCATTGCATTGATATTCTTGGTTCAACTGTATTATGGCATCTATAGCATTTTCCTACATTATGCATGTAGTCTTCTATTTTCTCAAGTACTCCTAAATCTTTTAAGTCTTCTACAATTTCTTTTCTTGCTTCATATATGTCCAATCCCTTATATTTTGGAGCAACATTAAGCATTATTCCATGTTCATCAAATACCTCAATAACATCTAAATTATGTCTTAAGCCTGATTCATAATCATTAAAATCGTGTGCTGGTGTTATTTTAACACAACCTGTACCGAATTCTTTTTCAACAAATTCATCCGCAACAATAGGTATTTCTCTATTTACAATAGGAACTACAACTGTCTTTCCTATCATTTTTTTATATCTATCATCATCTGGATTTACTGCAACGGCAGTATCTCCTAACATTGTTTCTGGTCTTGTTGTTGCAACAGTTACATACTCTTTTTTATCCTTTGTATAATATCTTATATGCCACAAATGTGTTGGTTCTTCTTCAAATTCTACTTCTGCATCTGATAAAGATGTTTTACATGCAGGGCACCAATTTATCATTCTGTTTCCCCTATATATCGCACCTTTTTCATACATGTCAATAAATACTTTTTCAACTGCCTTTGATAGTCCTTCATCAAGTGTAAATCTTTGTCTTGTCCAATCACAAGCACATCCTAATATTTTAAGCTGATTTATTATTGTTCCACCATATTCATGTGTCCAGTCCCATGCTTCTTTAAGGAAAGCATCTCTTCCTATTTCTTCTTTTGTCTTTCCTTCTTTTCTCAATTTTTCTACTACTTTAACTTCTGTTGCAATAGCAGCATGGTCAGTTCCTGGTATCCACAATGTGTTAAAGCCTCTTAACTTTTTATATCTAATTAAAATGTCTTGAAGTGTCATAACTAAAGCATGTCCCATGTGAAGCTTTCCTGTTACATTTGGAGGTGGAATTACTATTGTATAGGGTACTTTTGATTTATCTACAACAGGTGTAAAGTATCCTTTTTCATTCCAATTTTTATATAATTCACTTTCAAATTCACTTGGGTTATATTGATTTAAGTTATGTTCCTTCATTGTTACAGTCTTCCTCTCTGTTTTAATTTTTAATCTTCTTTTCTTTTTAAATAATCTGTCCATGGATTCTTCTTATCTGGATCTGTTGGATCCCAATTTCGTACTTCTTCATCATCACTTATTTTCTGTGCCGTAGGTTTTCCTAGTGGTCCTGGGTTTGAATCATCATAGAATTCTACCTTTGTTCCTGAAACACAATTATCATATATCCATTTAGCGTCTTCAACTTTTAGTCTTATGCAGCCAAGAGATGCTTTCGTACCTAATTTGTCATATTCCCACCATTCAAGTGTTGACTTATCTTGCTTTTGATATGGAACCGAATGGAATAATATATGTCCAGTTATTCTACACGCATACTGCCCATAAACATCACCTTGAAGCAATCTCCATGTATATTTGTCTGACATGGTAAAAACTCCCTTTTCTGGAGTTGCATCTCCAATAGAGCAAATCATTGCCTTTACTGGAACCGTATATTTACCATTTGAATCTTTTTTATATACAGTTACAACATTTGCTGTATTATTAACTTTTATGTAATATGGAATCTCCTGCTTTTTAGGAGTTTCTGGTTTAGTTTCCACCTTAGTATTATTTGTTTCTGTATTTTCATTATTTACATTTTCATTGGTCTCATTTTTTTCATCTATACCAACTACAATCACGTTATTCTCCTCTTCCTCATTTTGTTTATCTTCTTCGTTATAGTAAAGTATATTTGTTTCTTTTGCTATTAGTCCCTCTTTAATTTTTTTAAATCCAAAAGTTGCTAATGAAATTATTGCAAATATCAAAATTAATGCAAGAATGCATGCTGTAATTATTACTATTCTTTTCTTTTTTTGATTGATTAATTTTTGTTTTTTATTCATATGTTTCATATTTCCTTTTTTGATTTATTTCTATCTAAAATATATGATTAAAGTTCCAATCATTGCCATGAAAAAACCTAGTATCTTAAGTCCAGCAGATGCTTCGTTTTGGTCTCCAAAACCAAATAATTTTTTTGATAAACTTCTTGCATCATATACTAGTATTACTCCAATTACTGCAAGTATTAATCCTATTATTAAAAAAATTGTTTCTTTCATCTTCTTCAACATCCTTTTAATATTACTATATTATCTTTTTTTCGCTAAAAAGTCAAGTCTTTAAGCTCTTTTTTAGCATTTCCAATTTTTAAAATTTTAAACTGGTTGTATATTTTATAATTTTAAGTCAATAATATTATTATATTAAATTCATATGGAGGTGCATACGTATGTCAAGAGAAAATAACAATAACAAGAATAACAATAATAATAACAACAGCAAGAACAAC
>CANRCJ010000054.1 GCA_947629105.1 uncultured Clostridia bacterium
ATCTTTCTAAAGTTTTCAATTTTTTCTAGAAAGTCTTTAATTTTTACTTTTAAAGCTTCATCCGCTTCCTCAAGCTTTATATAATCACACATTGCCTCATAAAAAGTTTTTGCTTTATTTTCTATTCGTATTTGTATAAGCTCATTATCAGTAAACCCACCAATCATTGACCTTAATACTGTTACAAGTGCAATATCATTTATAGGGTTATCTATTATTTTAAGTAAGCTCATCATTACTTCTATTTCTATTGAATCTAAATACCCAACTGTTGTATCACAAAACACAGGTAAATTTAACTTTGAAATTTCCTGTTCATATATTGGTGCAAGGCTTTGAGGTGAACGCAAAAGTATTGCTATATCTTTATAAGTAATCTTTCTATAGCTTTTATCTTTATTACATACTAAGTATCCTGTATCAATCAATTCCTTTATTTTTTTTGCAACAAATTTTGCTTCAAGCAAAATATCTTCTACTCTGTCTGTTTCTTCGTCTTCTTGTTTTGTATCTTCTTTATATATGCTTTCCTCATCTTCTTTTAAATCAATTATATGTAGCTCTGCTGATAGATTTGTTCCTTCTGGATAATCTGCCCCTTTATTTAAAAATTCTTCTTTTGTATAATCAATATCTCCAAGTTCCCTACTCATAATATTGTCAAATACAATGTTAGTTATATCTAATACATTCTTTCTACTTCTAAAGTTCTTGAATAACTGTATTTTTAGATTATCTCCATCTTTTAGCTTTTCTTTATCTTTATATGTCTCATATTTTTCAATAAATAGTTCAGGTCTTGCTTGTCTAAATTTATATATACTTTGTTTAACATCTCCTACCATAAAGATGTTATTACCTTTTGAAATTTTATTTAATATATATTCTTGAACTAGGTTACTGTCTTGATATTCGTCTATTAATATTTCTTCGAATTTATCTTTGTATTTATTTGCTATACTGCTGTTTTCATTTGCAGTTAATATTCTTAGTGCAAAATGCTCTATGTCATTAAAGTCCATTATATTTCTATCTTGTTTAATCTTTGAAAATGTATTTGAAAATTCTATAACTAAATCTTTTACTTTGCTTAATACCCAATACATATCTTTTATATTGTTACATGCTTCTTTTGAATTATATAGCATTATATTTTGTTTAATTCCATCTACATCTTTTTTTACTTTTGTTCTAATATTTTTTATCCTGTCTTTTACCTCATCTGGTACCCTCTTATCTACTGGAAATCTATCTGGAGAAAAATTACTTATTCCAACATATACTTCGTCCCATGTAGTTTTGTCATATATTTCCTTTATTTTTCTAATATCTTCTGATAAAGTAACTATAAACTTTTCTGCATTTTCCTCATATTTCAGTTTATTTAATTCATTTTCTAATCTTAAAATTCCGATCTTCTAACTCATCTTTTACTTTATTAAATAAAATTTTGCCCCATACAGTTTCTTCAAAACTTGTGTCTTCTATATTAAACATTTCTACTTTTTCATTTAGCCACTCTTCTGGGAATGGAGTACTTTGTGTGTAATTATATATATCAAGTATTATGTCTTTTAATAGTTCATCCCCTCTATAACCTGTATATATATTAATAAGCTTTAAGAAGTCTTTATCTTCGCTTTCATACTTTTCATCAAAAATATCTTCTAATGTTTCTAGCTTTAGAATTTCTATTTCTGTTCCTTCAGCTATTTTCAAATTTGGAGATATTCCGTATTTCAAAGAAGTTATTTTTTACTATATCTAAGCAAAATGCATCTATTGTACAAATACTTGCTTTAGATACAAGAGTTATTTGTTTTTGAAGATGAGTATTTTTAGGATCTTTTTGAAGTTCCTTATATATCTCATCTAGTATCCTTCCTCTCATTTCTGACGCAGCTGCTTTTGTAAATGTAACAACTAATATTTTATCTATATCAATTTTTTCATTTATTATTTTGCTTATTATCCTCTTTGCAAGTACAGCTGTTTTCCCTGAACCTGCTCCCGCTGCAACTAATATATTTTTTCCCTTTTCATTAATTGCAAGAAGTTGCTCATCTGTCCATTTTACTTCTTCCATAAAAACCTCCAAAATCTTATTTTAAACTATATCACATTATTTAATATTTTTCTACATAATTTTAAAAAGACAAGAGATATTTAACCCTTGTCTTTAATAAGTATTGATATAGTAAATATTAATTATTGCAGCATCCAAAGTTTGTAAATAATAACAAGAATATTATTAAGAAGAATAGTATTTCGCTGTTTCCTCCGCAGCCACAGCCGCATCCTCCAAATAAACCTCCAAGTGGTCCATTATTACAGCCACATCCGCAGTTTCTTTGGTTTCCATAATTTCTTTGTTCTTCTGGCATATTAATTACCTTCCTTTCTTATAAGGTTTTAAGCTTTTTAAAAGTTTCTACAATATACTATGAATTTTTATTAAAATGTGATACAATAGATTTGTAAAAATATAAATTTAAGAATGAGGTTGTATTAATTTGAAAAATGACATTGAACTTTTATCTCCAGCTGGTGATTTCGAATGTGTAAAAGCCGCTGTGCAAAATGGTGCAGATGCCATATATTTAGGTGCTTCTTCTTTTAATGCTCGTGCAAGTGCTAAAAATTTCACTTTAGACGAGTTAAAAGAAGTTATTAATTATGCTCATATACGTAATGTTAAAATACATTTGGCACTTAATACATTAATTAAGAATGACGAATTTTCTGAAGCTATTGCCGTTGCAGAAAAAGCTTATGAACTTGGAGTTGATGCAATTATCGTTCAAGATTTAGGTCTTGCAACTGTTTTGACTAATGCACTTCCAAAGCTTCCTATTCATGCAAGTACTCAAATGACTGTACATTCTTTAGATGGAGTAAAAGCTTTAGAACGTCAAGGAATTAAAAGAGTCGTTCTTGCGAGGGAACTTTCTCTTCCAGAGATAGAATATATTTGTAGAAATTCTGATATTGAAATTGAAACATTTATACATGGAGCACTTTGCATTAGTTATTCAGGACAATGTTTGTTTTCAAGTATGGTTGGTGGAAGATCTGCTAATCGTGGAACTTGTGCTCAAGTTTGCCGTCTTCCCTATGAACTATTAAAAAATGATAAAGTAATTGATAAAGGATATTTATTAAGCCCTCGTGATTTGTGTGGCTTAGATTTCTTGCCTTCATTAATAGAAGCAGGAGTTAAATCTTTCAAAATTGAAGGAAGACTTAAATCTCCTGAATATGTTGCAACTGTCACAAGAATTTATAGAAAATATATTGATTTATACTTTTCTTCTAACCCATATAATGTAAACCTTAAAGATAGAAAAGATTTACTTCAAGTATTTAATCGTGGAAACTTCTCAAGTGGTCATTTTGATAAAGAGCCTAATCGTGATTTAGTTTATAAAGAAAAACAAAATAACATGGGAATATATATAGGAAATGTTGCAAACTATAATCCTAAAAAAGGTCATGTTACTTTAAACTTAAATGATATATTAGCACTTGGAGATTCTATTACTTTTGAGAATGAACCAGAAAGCAAATATAGAGTTTCTGAGCTTATGTTTCAAGATAAAAATATACCTTTTGCTTGTGATAATGAGGTTGTAACCATCGGCAGAATGAAAGGTAATATTTCTCCTGGAGATAAAATTTTCAAAATATCAAGTAAGTTCCTATCAGATGATGCTAAACTTACATTTTCTGGAAAGGAATTAAGAAAAGTAAAATTAAATTGTAAAATAACTATAAAAAAAGATAAACCTATATCTGTATTTATAAAACCAAACAAGGAATATGAACATTACAAGAACATAAGTGTTACTTTAGATTCTGATATTATTCCTGTTGCAGCAATAAATAATCCGATTACTAAAGAAAGAATCATTGAGCAATTTTCAAAAACAACAGATACACCTTTTGAGTTTGTAAAATTTGATATTGATTTAGACGATAACTTGTATATACCAAGTTTAGCTAAAATAAACGCTCTAAGAAGAGATGCTTTAAAAAAGCTAGAAGAACTAGTTTGCCTTAGATTTACAAGAGTTCCTGTTAAGATTAAGGAAAAAGTATTTAAGGAAAAACCTCATCTTAAGCCAAAGATTTCTTTACTTTTAATGGACTTAAATCCTAAGTATGATTATTCTTTGTTAGAAGATGTAGACAGAGTATACATACCTTTAAAATACTTTTATAGCCCAAAATATAAAGAATGCTTGACTGCAATTACCAATAGATTTGATACATATATTTATTTGCCACTTATAATAAGTCCTAATTATACAAACATACTTAAGAATGCTATTATTGATGGTTCTTCTTCGTATAATATAGTTGGGTTTGTATTTTCGAATATTAGCTCACTTTATACTTTTAAGAATTCTGTATACAAACAATATGACTTTATTGCGAATTATACTTTAAATGTATATAACAATTATACTGTTTCTGAGCTTGAAAGGCATGGTATTGATACAATTACTTTGTCTCCAGAGCTAAATAAAAATGATATAAAAGGAATTTGTTCTAATGTAGACAAGGAACTTATAGTTTATGGTAAGATAAGGCTAATGACAACTAAATATTGTTTACTTGGTAAAACCAATATCTGTTACCCAACATGTAAATCTATGTGTAGAGACGAAAATAGTAAATACCACTTAAAAGATAGATTAGGCTTAAAGTTTAGAATTGTACCTGATAATTTGCAAACTCATACAAGCATATATAACTCAAAAATACTTTCTATTTCTCCTGATGATTTAAATATAGATTATGCTCGTATTGATATTTTGGAAGAAACTATACCTGAAATAAATGATGTAATTCGTACCGTCAAAGCTGGAAAGCGCTTCGAAGGCGAAAATTACACAAATGGGCATTTGAATAGGAATGTGTAAAAAATCCGTACAAGTATTGATGTTTCAATGCTTGTACGGATTTTTAAGTGCTATTATTTACAACTTGTCCATGTAATATTATAATTTTTTTATTTTTCCATTATAAATTCTATATATATTACCCATAAATTTTATTACATTATTTTTTATAATTATATAAGCATCATCTTCAAGTGCATAAATATCTAAATCTTTGGAATACTCTATTAAATCTTGTAATACTTCGTCATTTTTTATATTAAAATGTGGCTCAACAGTAAAATTGATAAATCCCATACCGTTTATATTTTGATGTAAAGCTAAAATCTTTATCTTTTGTGCAAATCGCATCTTTACAAATATTTATGCTTCCAGCGCTTAATGTTATTAATACCTTGTCTCTTAAAAGATTGATTAACTCATATTCTTGCATAAATTTCATTTGTTGATATGGATCTCCTCCATATAAAAAAACTAAATCATTTTTTTTAATTATTTCTTGTGCTTCTTTTTTTGTAATTGAATAATCTAAAACTATACTATTTTTAAAATTGATACCTATTCTAGAAAATCTTTCTGATTTAGCAAGTTCTATATTTTTTTTAGTGTCTTTCGGATATGCTGAAATATATACTATAGTTTTGAAATCTGATAATTCTTTTCTAAATAAATTTCCTATTTCTTTGTAAAAATTATAGTCATTTTTTTCATCCATTCCACTTAAAATATAATATTCAGACATATTTTTCTCCTAATAAAAAATCTTAGCTCTGTCAATAACTATAATATCAACAGTAGTTGGATTATACTTACTTAAAAATTAAAACCTAGTATTTCTACTAGGTTTTTGATAATACTACAATTTTACATTTACAGCAAAACCGCCGTATAAAGCAATTATATTGTTCGTATTATCACTAGATGGCTGGGCTGGCTAGATTCGAACTAGCGCATGCATGAGTCAAAGTCATGTGCCTTACCACTTGGCTACAGCCCAATGTAAATATTATGGGGTGGAAGATGGGACTCGAACCCACGGTCTCCAGTGCCACAAACTGGCGCGTTAACCAACTACGCTACATCCACCAATTTTATAAATGCACCTTCAACAGCGCATTTATTATTTTACTATATTTTATATAGTTTTGTCAACCTTATTTTGTAAAAACTTATTCTAAATTATATTTGAAGTTTAAATTCTCCTGCTTCCCTCTTTGCTTTATATGAAATATAGAACTGTTTTATTGCTTCCCTACTTGTTTCTTTATCTAATAACATCATGTATAAAAGTGCTTTATTATAATAGTCTAATTTACTCCAAATAAATTCTCCATCTTTATTCATTATTTCTTCAACTGTTAAGAATAATTCATTATATTTAGGAAATAATTCATTAATATCATATCTAACTAATATCGTGTATAGCCAAACCATGCTAATTACATAATTATATTCATTATATTCTCTTAGTTCTTTGTTATTTTTGTAAATATACAAATATTTATCTAACAAAACGTCCATATAGTCCATATATGTTTTTGGTGTTCTTTGGCCTACAATACTATCTTCTCTTCTTATATAGTAATACTTAGGAGTTTCTTTTCTTACTATAATGTCACTTTTTTCAAATAATAAAAATGTGGTTGCTATATCTTCAAAATTCTTACCTGTTGGGAATTTCATGTTTTCAAATAGTTTTCTCTTAAAAAGCTTATTCCATGCATAACTTTGTATTTTATTATCTTCTAATAATTGTTTCATTCCTTCTGTTTTGTCTAGTATTTCTAGCTCTCCAGAGTCCATAACACCAATAACTCTATCTTCAATTAATTCATAGAATGATACAATTGAAATATCTGCATTATAGGTTTCAGATAAATTATATAAAGTTTCAAACATATCATTTGCAACATAGTCATCACTGTCTACGAATCCAATATATTCTCCTTTTGCAATAGCAAGTCCTGCATTTCTTGCATCAGATAGACCTCCATTAACTTTATGTATTACTTTTATTCTGGAATCTTTTTTAGCATATTCCTCACAGATATCTCCACATTTATCAGGTGAGCCATCATCTACTAGAATAATCTCTATACTTTTATGTGTTTGCGCCATAATACTTTCTATGCACTTTTTTAAATATTTTTCTACTTTGTAAATAGGAACTATAATACTTATTAATTTATCTTCCATATTTTCCTCACTTTCCATATATTTTATTTTAGCATTTTTTTACACTTTTTGTCAATGTTTCTAGTGATATATATATTGCACATTTTCTATAAATAGTGTATAATTATATATTATACGGGGATGTATTGGTTTCGACAGTAACATAGAAATATAAATAGCGAGTGGTGGATCCGCCTTGGCCACCTTAACAATGGCGGAAATTAAAATAAACGCTGATAATAGAGAATTAGCATTAGCTGCCTAATTGCGGCTACATTCTACTAAAAGGCCTACACTTTTAGATAGGGTGTCAATTTTGTAGGAAACAAAGCTATTTTATGTTTCGAAAATAGCAGGTATTTTAGAAACTACTGAGAATTTAAAGTTTGTTTATTAACTTGAATTTTCGGGAACATCTAATAATAAACTGCACTCGGAGAAGTTTATATGGAAATGTTATTGGACAGGAGTTCAACTCTCCTCATCTCCACCAAAAAAATAATACTTGCATATTACTTTTTTATGTGTTAAAATATACAAGTAATTTACGTAGGGGTATAGTGTCAACGGTAGCACATCGGTCTCCAAAACCGCCTGTGAGGGTTCGAATCCTTCTACCCCTGCCATTTTAAGCAAAAATAACACTATTTTAAGTATTTTTAAGATAGTGTTATTTTTATTTTAATCTTTGTTTTTCACTTGTATCAATACTTTTGTGTTTTATTTCTTTTTTGATATCTACTTTTATTTTTTATTTTCCCTATCTATTGCATTAATTATTGCATTACTTTTTTTTTGCAAAAAAATAGGACTAAGTATTTCTACTTAGTCTTACCTCCAAATGGAGTTATATATCTATATGTATTATAGAATAATTATTTCATTATGTCAAATTAATTAAATAATTTAGCCCAAGTATTCTTGCCACATATTCCATCTACAGCTAGTCCTTTTGCTTTTTGGAA
>CANRCJ010000055.1 GCA_947629105.1 uncultured Clostridia bacterium
AGCACAATTTGCACCCTTTGCAGCTTTAACAGGATATGAGGATGCGGTCCAAGAAACAGTAAGACTATCTGAAGAGAGGATGGAGAAAAAAGAAAAATAAAAATTCTTAAGATTTTATTATAGTAACCTAGTTGTAACTTTTAATGTAATATAATTAGACTGAAAAGGAAAGGAGTTTCAGTTTATGGAAATTTTGAAAGTAGATAATTTAACTAAAATTTATGGAAAAGAAGAGGCAGAGGTTGTAGCACTAGACCATGTTTCTTTCTCAGTTGAAAAAGGAGAATTTGTTGCAATAGTAGGTGCTTCTGGTAGCGGTAAATCAACTTTGTTACATTTAATTGGAGGAGTTGATAGACCAACATCAGGTAAAGTCTATATTGATGGAAAGGATATATTTCAGTTTAATGATGATAATTTAGCCATATTTAGAAGAAGACAAGTTGGTTTAATTTATCAATTCTATAATTTAATTCCAATATTAAATGTTGAAGAAAACATCACATTACCACTTTCACTTGATAATCGTAAGGTTGACCCTAATACTATTGACGAAATGCTAAAGCTACTTGGACTTATAAATAGAAGGAACCATTTACCAAGTGAATTATCAGGAGGACAACAACAAAGAACAAGCATAGGTAGAGCTTTAATTACTAATCCAACTATTATCTTAGCAGATGAGCCAACACGGAAATTTGGACTCGAAGTCTAGTGATGAGATAGTAGCCCTTCTTAAAAAATCTAACAAAGAGCTAAAGCAAACAATTATTATGATTACTCACAATATGGAAATTGCAAAAAGTGCCGACAGAATTATAAAGATTGAAGATGGAAAGATTATAAATACTTAGATATTTTAAGAAAGGAATGGGATTAAATTATGAAGTTACTTAATAAGCTAACTATAAAAAATTTGAAACTTAATAAAAAAAGAACGATTGTAACAATTATAGGGATTATGCTATCAGTTGCTTTAATTACAGCAGTTGCCGCAATGTACTCAAGTGGCGTAGCATCTTTAATTAGTTTTGAAATAAAGGAGAAGGGTAATTTCCATGTAGCATTTTTTGACGTACCAACAACTGATATATGGAAATTAAAAAATAATCGTGATATAGAAGAAATACATTTAACAAAAAATATTGGTTATGCTAAGTTAGAGAATTCTAAAAACGAATACAAGCCTTATGCACTTGTAAAAGCATTTACAAAAGATTCACTCGATAATCTAGCAATTAAATTAGTAGAAGGAAGATTACCTGAAAATTCAAATGAAATACTTATACCAACACACTTAAAGACAAATGGAAGAATTACATTAAACGTTGGCGAAAAAATTACATTAGATGTTGGAACAAGAGTTAACAGTGAAGGAAACGAACTAAGTCAGTTAGATGGATATGTTCCGAGTGATTATACATCAGTTATATCAGATGCTGATACTAATGAAATATTGTATGAGGAAAGTGGGAATAAAAGTAATGAACAAATTATAAATACTAAATCTATGACTTATGAAATAGTAGGAATTATTGAAAGACCTTCAAGCAACGTTGAAAATTATTCAGCACCAGGTTATACATTTGTTACATATTTAGATGAAAATAATTTAACAGGAAAACTTGATGTATATACAAGATACACAAAGACAGCTGTAAAAAATGACTTAAAAACAACAGCGAATATCTTAGGAGTTGATGAAAATGACTATAGTAGATATAGAGATGTAGCGAATCCTTTGCCTGAAGAAGAATTTGAAAGAATAGATAAAGAAGTTAAAAAATCGGGCTATACAGTTAATGAAAACTCATATTTAATAGGACTTGAAACCCATCCCATCAAAAGTTCTGGAGTTGGAGGACTTGGAGTTACAGTTGTAATTGTTTGTATAATCATAGTAGTTACGTCAATATTTTGCATAAAAAATAGTTTTGACATATCAATAACAGAAAAGATAAAGCAATATGGAATGCTAAGAAGTATTGGAGCAACTAAAAGACAAATAAAGAGAAATGTATTATACGAAGCAAGTATACTTGGGCTATTTGGAATTCCGCTTGGCATATTATCAGGAATTTTTGCAGCATACATTTTGGTAATTATAACAAGGCAATTGTTAACAGCAAATTTGACTACAGGAATGGTCTTAGAGTTTTCTGTGTCTTGGATTGCAATAGCTATTGCAGTTGTTTTAGGACTAATAACAATATATCTATCTGCAATTAGAGGAGCAAGAAAGGCAGCAAAGATTTCTCCAATAGAATCTATTAGAAATAGCGGCAGTATTAAGATAAAAGCTAAAAAGATAAGAAGTCCTAAAATTATAAATAAAATATTTGGAATTGGTGGAGAGATATCATTTAAGAATCTAAAAAGAAACAAAAAGAAATATAGATCAACAGTTATTTCAATAGTTGTATCTGTATCAATATTTATTGCGTTATATTCATTTATGAGTTTGGCATTTTTAACCGTAGATGAAGAACTAAATATGACTGACTATAAACTAATGTTATCAATAGATGATAAAGATTTATATGAAAAGGCAATAGAAACAACAAAATTAGATGGAATAAAAAATTATACAGTATTTAGAACAAGTTCTTTAAATATAAAAAATGTAAGGTATAATAAAGAATATACAGACAAAGTACATGTGTCAGAAGATACAAATGACAAACTTCATAATCAAGTAGCTGCATTAGGAGAAGAACAATATAAGAAGTATGTTAAAAGCTTAGGGTTAAATTATGAAGATGTAAAAGATAAGGCAATAATATATGATAAACTAAAAATTACAGTGCATGATACAGAAAAAGATGAAGTTATTAATTATCAAATAAGAGAATTTGACTACAAAAAGGGAGATACATTTGATGTAGAATTCTCAGATAAAAAAACAGCAAGCTTAAAAGTTGGAGGTATAGCAGAAGAATTACCATTTGGAATGAAGAATTCAAGATATAATAGTCTTATAATTCTTAGTGATGAGCTTTTTGATAAGTTTACAAAGACTGACAGATTAATTATATATTACGACACGGACAACGCTTCAAAGGTGCAGGATGATATTGATGAAATGCTAAAAGACACAAGTTATTATCTTGAAAATGTCGAAGAAAATGCACAGATGGTAAACAATTTATATGTTTTAGTTGGCATATTCTTATATGGCTTTATAATTGTAATTTCACTAATTGGAATAACTAATATATTTAATACTATAACAACTAATATGGAACTTAGAAAGCAAGAATTTGCAATGCTTAAATCAGTTGGAATGACTAAGAAAGAATTTAACAGAATGATTAGACTAGAAAGCGTATTTATGGGAGTAAAGGCATTAGTATTTGGAATACCAATAGGAACGCTACTGTCATATTTATTGTACTATACTCTTGCATCTGAAGGTATAAAATATCCTTTCCCAATTCTTGCTATAACGATATCAATAATTGCGGTATTCCTACTTATCACTTGTATCATGAAGTATTCAATGGGTAAGATTAACAAGCAAAATACGATTGAAACTATAAGGAATGAAAATATTTAATATTATTGCAAATAAAACATCACATAGTTTATAATAATAAAAAGGAGCAAGATGATGAATATTTTATTGTGTGAAGATAATCTTACTATTGTAAAGGGACTTAAGTATTCTTTAGAGAAAAATAATTATACGCTTATTTCTAAGACAACAATAAAGGAAGCAAAAGAATATTTAAAAAGCAATCCGCAAATTGATTTATGTATATTAGATATAACACTTCCGGATGGAAGCGGATTAGAACTCTATAAGAATATTATCAAGCCTTTAAATATTCAGGTCATATTTTTAACTGCAAAAGACGAAGAAGATGATATAGTGGAAGGGCTTAATGCAGGAGCAGAAGATTATATAACTAAGCCCTTTAGCACGAAAGAATTACTTGCAAGAATAAATAGAATATTATTACGTTCAAAAAAAGATAGCACCGTGACTGTAAATGGCATAAGTTTTGATATGGATAAGATGGTAGTAAAAAAGGAAGGTAAAGTAATTGAGCTAACATCACTAGAACTTAAATTACTTCATTTACTATTTTTAAATATTAACAAAGTAGTTGCGAGGAATACAATATTAGATAAAATTTGGGAATGGACAGGAAATGACGTAGATGACCACACAGTTACGGTGTATCTTAAAAGAATTAGAGAAAAACTAGGAACAGATATAATTGTAACATGTAAAGGAATAGGATACAGAATAGATGATGGAAAATAAGGTTAAATTGAAAAAATATTTAATAGACACATTTATAATTTCAATGTGTCTATTAGTCATTTTTTTAATTATAAATATCTATGAGTATAATATCTACAATAAAAATTTTAACAATATGATATCTGCAATTATAGTAAAGCTAAAAGAAGAATATCCGAGTATTAGTGAAGAAGAAATAATGGAGATAATAAATAGTAATTATATTACAGAAAATAACATATTAGAAAAATATGGAATAGATATAAGCAAAGATGCGATTATTCAAGAAAATGAAAAGAGTTATAATAGCTTTTTGATTCTAAATTTTTCTTTCCTTCTAATGGCTATACTGACACTACTCGTTATATTTTTAAGATATGATTGTAAAAAATATAAAGATATAAAGCAAATCACAAAATATATAGAAGAGATAAATAAAAAGAATTATACTTTGCACATTGACGAGATATCCGAAGACGAATTATCAATTTTAAAAAATGAAATATATAAAACAACTATAATGCTTAAAGAAAGTGCGGAAAACTCGCTTAAAGATAAATTAGAATTAAAAGAATCACTTGAAGATATTTCTCATCAGTTAAAAACACCACTAACCTCTATTTTGATTATATTAGATAACTTGATTGATAATGAGGATATGGATGTACAAACAAGAGAAGAGTTTATTAGAGATATAAAAAGGGAAGTATCTAATATTAATTTTTTTGTACAAGCTATGCTTAAACTTTCAAGATTTGATTCAAATACAGTTAATTATATAAAAGAAGAAGTACTTGTTAAAGATATAGTAAATGAATCAATAAAGAATGTTTCTACATTATGTGACTTAAGGAATATTAAGATAAATGTAGATGGAGATGATAAAGCAAAGCTCCTTTGTGATTTTAGGTGGCAAGTAGAAGCAATAACAAATGTTATTAAAAACTGTATTGATTATTCAAAAGATGGAAGTAGTATAATTATAAATTACGAAAAAAATAAGGCTTATGTACTTATAAAAATCCAAGATTTTGGAGGAGGTATACCTAAAAAGGATATTCCACATATATTTGAGAGATTTTATAAAGGAGAAAATTCTGGCAAAGATAGCATAGGTATAGGACTTGCACTAGCAAAAACTATTATTGAAGAAGATAACGGAAATATAAGCATTAAATCAGAAGAAAATGGAACAACATTTTACATCAAATATTTTAATTTATAATATAACATATACATTACAGTTTTGTTACAAATATGTAATAATAATTGACTTAAATCGACAGTAAATGTTATACTTTAAATATAATAAAAAAGGAAATATGGTAATATAAAGAGGGAAAATTAAATGAATATTAGAAGATTGTTAGCTATTCAAATTATTTTTATTTTAGTTCTATCTATGGCTTTTAATATCGTTATTGTTTCAAATAATGTTTATGCAGCTACATATACACAAAGTAAGAAAACAGGAATTGAAGCTTTTCCAGAAAGTTATAAAAAATATTTAAATAAGCTTAAAGAATTACATCCAAATTGGAGCTTTACAGCATTTAATACGGGAATGACTTGGAAAGAATTTATATCAAAAGAGACAGAATCGCATCTTAGAAATACTGTACATAATTCTTCAGATGTTGCATGGAAAGATTCATGCGGAAAAGTCGCAAGCGGCTATGCTTGTGCTTCTGACCAGATTGTTGCATATTTTGCTGATCCAAGAAACTTTATGACAGAATCAGGAGTGTTCCAATTTTTAGAGATGTCATATAATTCATCTATACATACAAAACAAGGTGTACAGAGCATTTTAAAAGGTTCATTTATGGAAAATGATGCAGTTATCTCTGGAGGAGAAAGTGAAGTTGATGTAAAGGCTAAAATGGACGGATCGCACATAATAGTTACTCCACAAACTAAAAATGAGGATGTAGCAAAAACACTTGGAATAGGAAAATATAAAGTAACAGATTCAAAAGGAAAAGCTGTTTCAAACACTGCAAATGCAGCAACAGGTTATATTTTTACTAACACAGCATATAATACTTCATATACAATGATTGTACTTGCAGATGTAAATGGAGATGGAGAAATAAAGGCAACTGATTATGCAAAAATTAAAAATTACATAATGGGAGAAACAACTTTAACTAATACACAGAAATCTGCAGCAGATGTAAATGGAGATGGAGAAATCAAAGCAACTGATTATGCTAGAATAAAAAATTATATAATGAATTCAACTCCAATAACTGTAAAACAAAAGACTAAAACAGAAACTAAAACAATGTCTTATGCAGATATAATAATTCAAGCTGCAAAAGAAAGCGGAATTAGTCCATATAGTATTGCAATTAAGATATTCCAAGAAGTAGGAAGAAAAGGAAGTAACTCAGTAACAGGCAAATATCCAGGATATGAGGGATACTATAATTTCTTTAATTATGGAGCTTATGACGGTGGAAATGCAATAGAAAATGGCTTAAAGTATGCAAAAGAAAAAGGATGGAACAGCCCATACATATCAATAATTGAAGGTGCAAAACTTATGGCAGATTCATACATAAGTGTCGGACAAAATACAGCATATTTCTATAAATTTGACGTTATTGATGAGGGAAAGAACGGTACTTTTTGGCATCAATATATGACAAACGTACAGGATCCATCAAGCCAGGCAAAAACACTTTATAATACTTATGTTACAAATAATCTTTTAGATTTATCATTAAATTTTGTAATACCTGTATTTAATGATATGCCAGATGTATGTGGCATGCCAAGTGGAATTAATGCAAATGACGCTAATTCTTATTACATAAAAGGAACAGGAGTTAACTTAAGAAAGAACCCAACCACATCAGCAGAATCAATTGGAACACTTACAAATAATGAAATTGTATCAGTTTTAAATTTAAATGAAGCAAATGCTGATGGATATACATGGGCAAAAATAAGAAGAGCAAATGGCGTAGAAGGCTATGTTGCAAATAAATATCTAGTAAAATGTAAATAAAAGAGATACCAAGGAAGGAATGATTTTTAAATGGAAAAAAAGATACTTCAAAAAGCAATAGTATGTTGTATAATGTTTATACTTGCAATATTACTATTTCAAACTTCAAGTATGGCAGCAAGTTTTTCTGCAAGCCCTGCTAAAAGCTCATTAAATGTAGGAAACACAACAACTCTTACAATTACAGCTAATGATTGCCTAGGACAGTTTACAATAAGTTCATCAGATTCAAGTGTAGTAAGTGTTAGTGATAGTGCAAAATGGATAGAAAACGCAAGCAGTACAATTACTTTAACTGCAAAAAAAACAGGAAAAGCAACGATAACAGTTAAAGCAGCAAATGTATCAGATACAGCAGGAGAACATGATATTACAGGAAGCAAATCTGTTACAATAACTGTTACAGAACCTGCACCTGCTCAGCAGCCACAAAACAATAGTAGCAGCAATAATAACAATAACACAAGCTCTAAATCATCAGATGCAACATTAAAATCTGTAACAGTAGATGGAAAAAATTATTCATTAGGAACAACTATGACAGTAAATGCTGATGTTTCATCAGTTGAAATAAAAGCAACACCTAAAAGTT
>CANRCJ010000056.1 GCA_947629105.1 uncultured Clostridia bacterium
CAGCTTTAACTTTTCCTGTACTTTCAAGGTGTGGTCCTGCACAAAGATCTGTAAAATCTCCTTGCTTATAGAATGAAATTTCTTCTCCTTCTGGCAAATCTTCTATTAATTCTACCTTGTATGGTTCATCCTTCATCAGCTCAATAGCTTCTTTTTTTGGTAAAGAAAATCTTTCTATACTAAGATTTTCTTTTATTACCTTTTTCATTTCTTCTTCTATTTTTTGTTTATCTTCTTCTGAAAATGGGGTATCTGTATCAAAATCATAATAGAATCCTTCATCTATTGCTGGTCCTATTGCAAGTTTTACATTTGGGAACAATCTTTTTACTGCTTGTGCCATTATATGTGATGTTGTATGCCAATATGCTTTTTTACCTTCTAAGCTATTTTCAAAAGTTAATATTTCTACTGTGCAATCTTTTTCTAGTTTATACCTTAAATCTTTAACCTCTCCATCAACTAATGCAGCTGTCATGTTTCTTGCTAGTCCTTCACTTATACTTTTAGCTAAATCTAATACTGAACTTCCTTTTTCAAATTCTTTTTTGCTACCATCTTTAAGTGTTATATTTATCATTTTGTATACCCCTTTCTTCTCTTTAAATTTGTTTTTTATTATACTACAAATTATAGGTAAAAGCAATAGTTACAAAAGTAGATTTAAAATAGTATCACACATATAATTAATCCAAATAAAGAAACAATCATACTTCCAATTAATAGAATATAATTAGTCTCATTACCTGTTTGAACTTCAATTATTTCTTTATTTTCATAAGTAATTGTATACGTAGAATCATTTTTTTCTAATAATTCTCCATCTGCAAAAATTCCTTTATCGTTTATCTCAATTTTAACAATTTTATCTGATAATTGATAGTTCTTAGGTGCATATAATTCCTTAACGAAATATATACCATAGCGTAAATTTTCAAACGTCACTGTTCCTTCATCTTTATTACTTTTTATTTCTTGGATTAATTCAGTACATTCTTCATCTTTGTATATTCCAAAAGAGAAATTATCTTTTATTGTTTCCTTTGTTTCGCTGTTCACCTTTATAATTTTTATATTAGTTAATATTGGTTTATCTTTCATCTCGATAATTTGTGTTTCTTTATCTTGGCTTACAGTAAATGTAATGCTTTCTGCTTGTTCATATCCGATATGGACATGTTACTTCTGTTAATGTATAAGTTTTATTCTCCTCTAAACCTGTTACATAATGTACTTCTTTTTTGGAAATCCAATTATCAACAACATTACCGTCTTCATCTGTTATTGTAAGATTTGCTCCCTCGATTTCTTCACCGGTTGTAAAATCTGTTTTCTTTACTCCAAGCATTTTATCTATCATAACAACTTTCTGTATATTAGCTGTATTTTCCACTATAAATTCTATTGAATTAGCTTTTACGAATGAATCAGGTGCTTTTTCTTCTTTTAGAATATACTTTTGTCCTACTTTTAAGCCCTCTATCCTATGAGGTTTATTGGTAGATACCCAAGTATCAATAATTTCACCATTTTCATCAAATAATGTTAAATTTGCTCCTTCGATTTCTTGCTTTCCTGTAATATCTGTTTTTGATATTTCTATTTCTGTAGTATTATTTTCAATATTTGTTTTAACAGTATATTCTTTAGTAACTGTATCCTTCTGAGTACATTCTATATCATATTGTGTTTCATCTAATACAGCTCCATCAATAGTCGAAATCTCCTTTAAAATATATCTTCCCATCCATAAATCAGAAATTGTCAATGTTCCTTCTGGAGTTAAATTATATTTTTCAATACTCTGTCCTGCTTTATAAATTATTGTGCCATCTGTATAATTAATAATATTCTCTTTTGCAATTAGTTCAAAGGATATTTTTGTGAAATCAATGTCCTTAATTAATGACATATCAACATCTTGTCTCAAATTTACTTTTTTATTTAATTCAATTTTTCCTTTAGGTTGACTATTCTCTACAGTAACTGTTATCCAAGCATCCCAATCCTCATCATAATTTAGTGTAGAATTTCTATTGTTTACTTTGAATATTATTTCTTCATCTAATTGCATAAATCCGATTTGGTGCCTTTATCTCTTCTAATTTGAATATTCCTGATGTAATTTTTGTTTCAGTTCTCGCTATTCCCTCACTATCAGTATTCCATTCATCAAAATATTTATTTCCTATTTTGCATTGTACTCTTTCCCAATTACTTGTTTCTTCATTTAATTTGTATAATATAAATGTAGCATTGGAATATGTCACTAATTTTCCAGTTTCTTTGTCTCTCTTTTCTATTTTTAGATATGCATCAAATTCAGTATCATTCTCAACTAGTTCTTTAATTGGTGTATCACTTTCTTTGTCAATTATTACATAAAATTCTTCTACCGTATTTATATCTGGATCTGGAGTATATGTTTCACGTACAGTATACTTTCCGATATGCTAATTTCCCTGATATTCCATGGCCATTACTTTGTGTTCTAAATATTGAATATTCATCATCTGCAAATTCTTCTATATGCTTTAATGCTTCTTCAAAACTACCATAAAATTCAACATATTTAGTTAATATTGCAGTAAATTCTGCATCAGGAACAACTTCAGCTGTTGCATTTGTATTCGTAGACACTTTGATAACTTCAAATGGTGCTTTTTCAACTGTATTTACAACTGTTCCATTTGTTTTTATTACAGGTGTTGTGCTATTTTTATATTGTATTACGTAATCATATACATTTGTGTCTTGATTATATCCGAACCGGAGCTTTTGTTTCTTTACTATAATATTTTCCAATAGGCAACCCTTTTAATGTATTTCCATCTACAGTAAGTTTTGCGGGAGTTTTCTTATTTGTTATTTCAATGGTTGCTACTCCATATTCATTAAATTTAAAATTTGCTACCTCCTCATCTTTTGAAAAATACTTTATAGTTCTAGCAACATTATATACATCTTCCTTTGCATATAGTGTATAAATTGCTCCATTAATTGTTACATCTCCATGATGGCTTGTATTATCTATTCTATTTTTATTTCCTGTATCTTTGTCTATTTTTTCTATTGTTATTTCCCCTGTTGGTTCATCATTTGTTTTTTCAGCATTAGCATATACCACTGATACATTTTGATTTGCATATGCTAAACTAAAAGAATATATTTTATCATCTATCAAATAACCATTTGCACTCTCTATCTCTTGATAATAGTATTTGTCTAATTTCAAGTTTGATATTTTTATTGTTCCCTCGCTATCTGTTGTATGTATCTTATCATACCCATTGTCGTTCCATACACGATATTTTACTCCTTGAACTTTTGCTGATTTATTCGAGTTATATTTAACTAAAGTAAAAGTTCCTGTTGTTTCGTTATTAGTTCTAGTCGCACTTGCATACACAACTGATGTATTTTGATTAGCATACTTTAGCTCGAATGAATATATTTTATTATCGAGTACATATCCATACAATGTTGACACTTCCTGATAATTGTATTTTCCAAGTTCAAGCTCCGTTACTTTTATGACTCCTTCATTATTAGTTGTAAACTGTTTATCATATCCGCTATCATTCCATATTCTATATTTTACACCTTTTAATTTTGTAGTTCCATTTTTATTTGTTTTAGTTAATGTGAATGTTCCTGTAGGTCTTTCATTTGATATAGTTACTGATGCTGTTTTATTAGCTTCAACTTCAACTTGATAACTTTTTGTATCAAGTAAGTATCCTTTTGGTGCATTTTTTTCTTTTACAGTATAAATGCCTTTTTTTAGTTTATCAAGAACAATTTTCCCTCCTGTTATAATAGCATCTTGATTGTATCCATTAGGACCTGTTATGCGAAATGTTGAACCATCTAACAGCTTTCCTTTATCATCTAATTTTTTCAATTCTAATTTTCCAAAAGATTCAATTTCTAAATCTAGAGCAATGGTTACTGGATCATTAAAATTTAACGAATATATTTGGTCTTGTATATCATTACTTGAGAAAGAAAAATAGATAGTATTATCATGATCTTCTGATTCTGATTTAATCATTCCCCATTCTTTAAATGTTGCATTAGATATTGAGTAACTTGATAAATTGCATTCTTCACTAACCGATATCTTCATAGTATTTTCGCCATGATTATGTGTAATCTTGATTCCATCAACTGTCTTATCTATACTATTGTAGTCACATAAAACTCCGATTATTATCAGTTAATGTAATATTTCCTCCTACCTCTACTTTTACGTTTGTTGAATTAAAGCTAGGTTTTTGTAGCATTCTTTGCATTTTTGAATTTACATTATTTTTAAAATCTATGTACTGTTCTTGTATATCCGATTCGAGAAAACTTGCACTACTTTGTCCAAGGGTTTCCCATATCATTTGTTGTGTAAATGCATATTGTTTAAGTGAATCTCTATCTAGATCTCCATCTGCTCCATAATTTTTTCTTTCTTGATACCATCCAAAATATGCTACTTTTGCTGCTTTTAACATTTTTTCATCTGTTGGTCTATAATAAGAACCATTATAATAGTTTCCTGTTGCATAACTTTTTCCATGTTCAGCACAAAATACTAAAATCCCATCACCATTACCAAATTTCCAGCCTTTTGATTTAGGAATCATTCTTCTTGCAATTATTCCGTATTCATCTTGAGTACTTTTATCTGTTGTTTGATATTTTGTCGCATATTGCCTAGCAATAAATTGGTCTGTTCCACTTCCACTTAATTCTTGATTTGCTGCAAGAACTATTGGCTGTATACTACTAAGCATTATTAAACTTGTAAGTATTGTTGCGAATATTTTTTTAATTTTTTGTGTAGTTTTAAACATTTTAATCCTCCTAGTACGTTTTTTTTATGCTACATTATTACTTTTAAACTTAAAGTAAACAAGCAATCTAACAATAGAGCGCTACATAAATTTTAATTTTTTTGATTTTTTTATTTAAAAATTGATTTTTTTTAGGGATTTCCCAATAGATCTATTTTGTCATTCCTTAAGTTGTAGATTTAAATTAATAAAAAATAAGTAATGTAGTCTTAAGCATGTTTTGCTTAATTTATACATTACTTATATAACGTTTTTATGTGTTTGTCAACTAAAATCATTCGACATTTTTTTCAATTTACTATTTTATAAATATTACTCTTTATTTCTTTACATTTTTTATATTTTTTGGTAACATATAATATATTATTAGAGGTAATTATGGAAAATAAAAAAAGTATAACAAAGTTTCAAAAAATTGTAATTTATTATATGATTTATGCCTTTATTGGATGGGTTGCAGAAGAACTATATTGCATTATATCAACTCATGAATTTGTAAAAAGAGGCTTTCTTTTTGGTCCTATATGTCCTATATATGGATATGGAGCACTTATTTTGATACTTTGTTTCAAAGACTATAAGAAAAAACCTGTTAAATTATTCTTTTTATCTGCAATAATTTTTAGTGTATTTGAATATATAACAGATTTCTTTTTACAAGCACTATTTGGAATTAAATGGTGGGACTACACAGGATATTTCTTAAATTTGAATGGTAGAATAACATTAAGTTTTAGTCTTGTTTGGGGATTTGGAAGCTTAATTTTTATAAAACTATTACATCCTTTTATCACAAAAATTGTTGAAAAGGTACTATCAAAAATACCTATAAAAGTACAAAGCATTTTTGTTAATACCGTAATTGTTTTGAATATATTAGATACACTTGCATCTTCTGTTGTATATTTGTGTATCTTCTAGCTAATTACTTTGCTTATGCAAAGTCCGGTCACCAACTTCATAAATTTTAGATTCGAGCTTTGGGTCTTCCAAAGCAATTTTTATATATTCTCTTAGATTTCTTACAGCAGTTCTTTGTTTATGTTTATTATAGTCACTCATTACATATCCTTTATATAAAATATTATCAGCTATTATTAGTGTACCTTTCTTTGACATTCTCAATGCTTCCTTTAAAAAGAAAGGATATTTGCCCTTTGCTGCATCAATAAATATCACATCATATTTTTCATTAAAGTTTGGCAAAATCTCTACTGCATCTCCTATATAAACATTTATTTTATTTTCTAGCTCCATTTTATTGATGTTATCTATTGCTTCATTAGCCCTTTCTTCGTCTCTTTCAATAGTATCAATTTTACCATTGTTAGCTAGATATCTTGAAAAACATATAGAAGAATATCCGTACTGCTGTGCCTATTTCTAAGATATTTTCTATATGTTTTTCTAATAACATATTATCTAAAAAGCTTAGAGTATCATCCATTATAATTGGTATATGATCCTCTAAAGCTTTTTTCTTAATTTCTTTAAATTTTATATCATCCATATTATTTACTACTATTTCTATTTGCTCTTTCTCTTTCTTTACTATCTAATATTTTCTTTCTTAGACGTATATTTTGAGGTGTTACCTCGACTAGTTCATCATCTTGTATAAATTCAATAGCTTTTTCTAGAGACATTTGTATTGGTGGAACTAAATGTAATGCATCATCTGATCCAGATGCTCTAGTATTTGTAAGATGTTTTTCCTTACATACATTTATTGCTAAATCTTCGCTTCTTGAATTTAGTCCAACTATCATTCCTTCATATACTTCTGTACCAGGTCCGATAAATAAATCTCCTTTATCTTGTGCATTAAATAGTCCATAAGTTACAGCTTTACCTGGCTCAAATGCAACTATTGTTCCTCTTGTTCTTGCAGTAATTTCTCCTTTATATGGTTCATATGAGTCAAATATGTGGTTCATTGTTCCATTTCCCTTTGTATCTGTCATGAATTCTGAACGATATCCAATTAGTCCTCTTGCTGGAATCTTAAATTCAATTTTTGTATGTCCTTCTTCTGCTGGCTCCATGTTAACCATTTCTGCCTTTCTCTTTCCAAGCTTTTCAATAACATTTCCAACAAATTCATCTGGTACATTTACAACAAGTCTTTCTATTGGTTCACATTTTTCACCATTTATCTCTTTAATAATAACCTTTGGGCGAGATACTAAAAGTTCAAAGCCTTCTCTTCTCATTGTTTCGATTAATACAGATAAGTGTAATTCTCCGGCGTCCTGCAACTTCAAAAGAATCAGATGAAGCAGTTTCTGTAACACGTAAGCTTACATTTTTCTCAAGTTCCTTAAACAATCTATCTCTAATATGTCTAGATGTTACAAACTCACCTTCTCTTCCTGCAAAAGGTCCATTATTTACACTAAATGTCATTGTAACTGTTGGTTCATCTATATCAACAAAGTCAATCTTTTCTACATGTTCTGGGTCACATATTGTTTCTCCTATATTGATATCAGAAATTCCAGAAAATTCTATTATATCTCCTGCTTTTGCTTCTTCTACTTCTACTTTATTTAATCCAACATGTGTATATACTTTTGCAATTTTTCCGATTTGCTGTCTTTCCATCTTTTTTGCATACTGTAACTTGCATACCTGGTTTTAATGTTCCTCTTTCAATTCTGCCTACTGCAATCCTTCCAACATAGTCATCATAGTCAATGTTTGAAACTAACATTTGAGTTGGTCCTTCTTCATCACATTTTGGTGCACTAATATTTTCTATTATTGTTTTAAATAATACGTCCATTCCACCATCTTTGTCGCTCATGTTAAGCTTTGCAATTCCAAGTTTTGCAGATGTATAAACAACAGGGAAATCTAATTGTTCATCATTTGCATTTAATTCTATGAATAATTCTAGTACTTCATCAACTACTTTTGCTGGATTTGAACCTGGTCTATCTATTTTATTAATTACAACTATTGGCTTTAGGTTTAATG
>CANRCJ010000057.1 GCA_947629105.1 uncultured Clostridia bacterium
CAAGAGCCCATGGTACCATATTGGCAGCAACTGCTGCAGCAGATCCACCTGAAGATCCACCTGGGACTTTGTTTAAATCCCAAGGATTTTTAGTCTTTTTAAAATACGAGTTTTCAGTTGAACTACCCATAGCAAACTCATCCATATTAAGTTTTCCTAGGTCTATCATGTTCTCTTTATTAATCACTGTATCAACAACTGTACCATTATATGGTGAAATAAAATTTTCTAACATTTTTGATGCACATGTAGTTTTTATTCCTTTTGTACACATATTATCCTTGATTCCTATTGGAATACCTGCATATTCCCCTAAAGATTCTCCGCTATTTTTCTTTTCTTCAATTTGATTTGCTTTTTCCAATGCTTCTTCTTTTAACTCTGTAACAAATGCTCCTATTTCACTTTCTTTTTCATTAATTCTATCGACATAGGCTTTAGTAATCTCAGTTACTGTAAGCTCTTTTTTATTTATCTTATCTCTTAATTCATGAACTGTAAGTTCTGTAATATCCATATTTACTCTCATTCCTTCCACACATTTTAGATTACTTTTGGAATTTTAAACATATTCTGTTCTACATCTTTTGCATTTTGTAATAGACTTTCTTCATCTTCAAATTCCACTACTTCATCTTTTCTAAATACGTTATATTTATCTATTGAACCTATTGTTTCATTTAAATCTTCTACGGGTGCTTTGTTTACAATGTTTGCAAAATTTAAAATATCTTGTAAATTTAATAAGTATTTATCTATTTCTTCATCTTTTATTTTCAAATCTGCAAGTTTTGCTATGTGTAAAAGTTCTTCCCTAGTTACCTTCATAAATTTTATGCCTCCTAAATAAATTAATATACTTGGTTATTATATAACGAAAACGCGAAAAAAACAAGCATAAATGGTGGTTTTTATTAATATCCATCTGGAAATTGTTTTTCAAGCTTAATATTTTTGTTACTTTCACATTCTTCACTTAAGAACGATACTAAATGGTTGCTTAAACTATCTGAATCATTAGCATCTTTTTGTTCCCATTCTAATACTTTATCCATATATGTGTTTTTATAATAATCTTTGTTCATAACTGCTCTACAAATAAAATCATTTTTTGCTTTATCTCCATTATCATCATAATTTAATTCTTCATAAAAACCTAGAACTATTGCATCATCTTTATTCTTACTTAAATATATTTCACACTTTTCTATCTCTTCTGTTAATTTTTTTATATACTCTTCATAAGAATTATTATTTTTCTCTCCTTCAATAGTCCAGTCTGCCAATTCAACATCTACAAATAGATTTCCTGCTATTTCGTCTACTTTTCTATATACGGTATAATCTTCTGCGTTTGCATCTAATACAAACACAAATGTTTCATTCTCTGTTTCATCTTCAAATAATCCACTCTTTTTTGCATATCGATTATAAATTGCAATTTGATTATAATAATCTTTCATTTTTATCTTTATTTGCTCATTATTAATATAAACATATATATCTTTTTCGTTAAAATAAAAACTATATTCGTTTTCTCTATCATATCCTTGGAGAACTTTAAACATTCTCTCTTCAATTGATGAATAATCAATTTTACTCATATCTCCGTCCCAATTATTATCTTCTACAAGCTCAAAATTTCCTAAGTATTCATTTGCAAACGTCATATATGCACTTTTAGATATTATATTTTTTATTCCCGCATCATTTGTAAATAAATCAGAAAATTTTATCTTTTCTCCTGTACTTAAATCATAACTTAGCCCAATAATTTCTTTTTGAATCTCTGAATTAAAATTTTGGTCTATGATTTCTTTACTTATTTGAACTGACAATACATTTGAAAAATTAGCTTCACACATTGCTGATACTATTATATTTCTAGTGCCATTTTTATTTAATTCTTCTCTATTTGCTTGTGCTAGCGTTGTATCTTTTATTTCCTTATTAATTTGATTTTCTATTCTTTTATCCTTTAACCCGCTTATTTGAATATATGTCACATCAATAGGATAATAGGCATCTTCGTATTCTTTTTCTCCCCAATGATATTTTTCATAATGTGTTTTTAAAGAATTAATTGTATATTTGGCCTTTAAACTTTTTATTCCAAGTCCATCAGGTATAATTTTTGCTTTTTCTTCTTGCATAGCAGTTTCGGTATCTTTTTTAGAAAATGTAATTATCTCTTCATTTGTTAAATATATTAATACAGCAGTTATTAAAACACATACAATGCTAAAAATTATTAAATATATAAGTCCTCTATTTTTATTTGACTCCAACATAAAGTGCCTCCTCTGCAACAGCTTGTCCTCTTTTAGAAAGCATCATATTTACTAATTTTCTTGTATCACTATTTTCTGGTTCGTCCTTTCTGATTACAATATAATATGCTGTTTGAATTGGATATGTGCCATCTTTAATTGTTTTATTATTAGGCTTTATACCATTTATCCCCAATAATTTTATTCCATTTGCAGTATTTGCATCTATGTCTTGAAGCATTGTAGTTGCATAGTAATAATATGAATATCCAATAGAATTAATCCCATTGTCATAACTTGAGACTAGGTTAATAATATCGAACATTGTAGATACAATGTTTTCTTTTAGTGGTTCCATTATTCTTAAATTTTTCATAACTAATGATAACATTCCAGTTTGACTTCCAGAATTTTCTGGTCTTTGAAATGGTTTAATTTCGTCATTTGTTCCACCAACTGCTGACCAAGTTTTTATCTTTCCTGTATATATTCTTTGTATCTGTTCTAATGTAAGATTTTCTACTGGATTTTCCCCATTTACAAAGAATACAAATCCTTCTTTTACAACAGGTATTATTTCTAGCTCAACATTATTTTCTTTTGCAAGCTTCTTTTCCTCTTCTGATGGCTCTGTAACAATAATTAAGTCTGCCTCATCATTTATAAGTTTTATGTAAGCTGGATGAGTATTGGTATAATTCAAATCTTCTTCACTTAAATTATTTACTCCTGTAAAATTTTTAATAAATGCTGTGGCAAGTGGTTGTGTTGCAAGTGATGCATCTACTCTTGGATAATTTTCTAAAGAGAATATTGGTTCATTTTGTATATCTTCCTTAAATCTTTCCTGTGTAAAAAATACATAAGCACCTATGCAACAAATTACAACTAATAACGCTATTATTATATAAATTTTCTTCATATAAATCCCCTTCTTTTTTATTTATATAAAAGCATATTACCACAAGAGCAAAAATTTATCAATAAATAACGTAATTACTTTTTGCATATTCAAAAATACACCAGCAAATGTTATTTTTCTAGCATTTGCTGGCGTACTTAAATTTCAACTATTCCTATGCAGTTTTAAGTTCTAATCTTAACTTATCTGCTATCATTGCGATAAATTCTGAATTAGTTGGCTTACCCTTTGCTGCTGATACTGTGTATCCAAATATACTTTCTACTGTTTCTGTCTGGCCTCTTCCCCATGCAACTTCTATTGCATGACGTATTGCTCTTTCTACACGAGAAGGTGTTGTTTTGAATTTCCTTGCTATATCTGGATAAAGCTGTTTTGTTATTTGATTTATTATATCTATATCATTTACAACCATCATGATTGCTTCTCTTAAATATTGATATCCTTTAATATGTGCAGGTACACCAATTTCATGAATAATATTTGTAACAAGTGCCTCTAAATTTTCTACTTCATTTTTGGCATCTGGAACTATATCGATATATGGTGTCTTGAAGTCTTTACTCATTCCAGTATTTCTTATTCCTGCTGGTTTATAGTACTTAAGTTCCTTAATTCTTCTCATAAGAAGATTAATATCAAAAGGTTTAACTACATAATATTGTGCTCCCAATTCCATAGCCCTTGCAGTTATTTTGTCTTGTCCAACTGCTGAAAGAACTATACATAACGGCTTTTTGTCCATATCTAATTCGTTAATTTTTTCAAGGACTCCAAGTCCGTCTAACTGAGGCATTATAACATCAATTATTGCAATATCCGGTTTTGTATTTTTAATCATATCTATTGCTTCTAAACCATCTTTGGCAATACCTATTACCTCCATTTCATCTTCTTTCTCAATATAACTTGTTAAATTTTTGGCAAAGTCTACATTGTCATCTGCAACTAAAATCGACAATTTGTCTCTCACTATTTAAATCCTCCTAACATAAAATTTTGTAAATTTTTTACATTTTTGTATTATAATACTTTTTCCAAAATTTAGCAATACTTTTTTATAATTTTTTGTTTTTATTTTTAAAATTTTATCTTTTTTTAGATATTTATTTCTCGATTTTTCTCCTTATTTTCAATGGTTTTACATTGTTTGATAATTGTCAATAATTTTTTCTGTTTTTATTTCTATTGGTATATTTTGGAAATTATCTTTCAAACTTTTTTCGACATATTTATTGTATTTTTCTTTTGATACCTCAATTAATATTTTTATTTTATCCAGATACTCCTTTTGAGAAATTCTAATGTTATTTTTTGTGCAAAAATGCTCAAATTTTCCAATGTTGTCATATTCTAGCACAGTTTCTATAACATATCCTTCTTCCTTTTCTGCTTTTTTGCTAATTTCTAGAGCCTTTTGAGTTGATTCTGTGTATGCTTTTACCAAACCTCCTGTTCCTAAAAGTGTACCACCAAAATACCTGGTTACAACAACTAATACATTAACTAAATTTGTCTTTTCTAATATATTTAGCATAGGGCTCCCCGCTGTTCCTTGTGGTTCTCCATCATCACTTTGCTTTTCCATTATTCCTTCGCCTTTTCTAATTCTATATGCAAAGCAGTGATGTCTCGCATCATAATATTTCTTTTTTATCTTTGTTAAAATTTCTTCCGCTTCCTCTTCACTTTCTATATAAAATGTATTAGCTATAAATTTTGACTTTTTCTCTACAACTATTGCCTCTGCGTTTTCTTTTATAGTTTTAAACATACTTTCCTCAACTTTCTTTTAAATTCTAAATTACTTATCAGGCATCTTGTAATTTGTAGGATTTTAATACCTACTTCCAGCTACATATCCAGTCGAATAAGCAATCTGCAAATTAAATCCTCCAGTATAGCCATCAACATCAATGATTTCTCCTGCAAAATACAATCCTTGTATTAACTTAGATTCCATAGTTTTAGGATTAATTTCTTTTACATCAATTCCACCTGATGTAACTATTGCTTCTTCTACAGGTCTAAACTTACTTATTGTAAATTTAAGGTTTTTAATTATCTCTCCTAATCTTATTCTTTCTTCTCTTGTTATCTCATTTACTTTTTTATCTGGATTAATATTTGAATTTCTAATAATTACATCTATCATCTTTTGTGGCAAAAGTTTATTTAAGCTATTCTTAAAACTTTTATTTTTAAATTCTTCAAAATCTCTTCTTATTCTTAAATCTAATTTTTCTTTATCAAGTGCAGGTTTTAAGTCAATACTAAGTTCAATCTTTTTTGACTTTAACAATTCTTCTATATTTTTATATCTTATCAAATGTGATGATGAACTAATTATAATTGGACCTGTTACTCCAAAATGTGTAAATAGCATTTCTCCAAAATCTTCATATATTTTCTTGCCTTTATCCTTGTCATTTAGTTTTATCGCTACATTTCTTAAACTAAGTCCTTGTAATTCTTTACATATATCTTTTTCGTAACATTCCATTGGAACAAGAGCTGGCTTCATTTCATTTACTGTATGTCCATATCTTTTTGCAATTTTTTGTCCATCTCCAGTTGATCCTGTTAAAGGATAACTTACTCCACCTGTTGCAAGTATTACTTTATCGGCTTTGATATATTCTTCTTTACCTTTTAACAAATACTTAACGCCTTTTATTTTGTTGTCATCAATATCTAAATCTACAACTTCTGCGTTATTTATTACTTTAACATTTAATTTTCTTAAGGCACTATTTAATGCATCAGCAACACTTTGAGCATTATCAGTTATAGGGAATACTCTATTTCCTCTTTCTACCTTTGTTTCTAGTCCTTCAGCTTTTAGCAGATTTATAATATCTTGATTTGTAAATGTTTTAAATGCACTATATAAAAATCTTCCATTTCCTGGAATATTATTTATAAATTCTTCTATATCTATTGCATTTGTAATATTGCATCTACCTTTTCCTGTTATTCTAAGTTTTTTCCCAACTGTATTCATTTTCTCTAAAATTACAACTTCTTCTTTTCCTTTTGCTGATGCAATTCCTGCAAGCATTCCTGCAGGTCCTCCACCTACTATTACTACCTTCATAAATAATCTTCTTTCTAATATAAATTTTGTTTAATTATATAACATTTAAGCACTTTTATCAACTTTAGCTACAATTATTTAAGTATAGCAGATATTTTTTATAATAAACTTAAAAAAATCCTTTAAAAATTTTACGTTTCTATTATTTTTTTGTAATATTTAAAACTTTTCTCTAATATACATTAGTAAAGTTAATTGTACAAACATTTATTATGGAGGTTATGTGATGGAAAATTTAAGCTTGTATCAGGATATTAGGTCAAGAACTGATGGCGATATATATATTGGCGTTGTAGGTCCTGTTAGAACTGGTAAGTCCACTTTTATTAAACATTTCATGGATTTACTTGTTATTCCAAATATCGAAAATGAGTATAAAAGAGAAAGAGCACAAGATGAACTGCCTCAAAGTGCAGCAGGTAAAACTATCATGACAACAGAGCCAAAGTTTGTTCCAAATGAAGCGATAGAAATTACTTTAGGAGATAATATTCGTTTCAAAACTAGATTAGTTGATTGTGTTGGATATCTCGTAAATAATGCTATTGGTTATTTAGAAGATGATGTTCCAAGAATGGTTAAAACCCCTTGGTCTGATGAAGAAATGCCTTTTGAAACAGCAGCTGAAGTTGGAACAAGAAAAGTAATTGCAGAGCACTCTACCATTGGAATACTTGTTACAACTGACGGAAGTATAACAGACATTCCAAGAGAAGATTATATTTCTGCCGAAGAAAGAGTCGTTTCAGAACTTAAGGAACTACATAAACCTTTTGTAATTGTATTAAATAGTGAAGATCCTTATTCTGAATACACTCAAAAGTTAGCTACCCGTTTAGAAGAAAAGTACTCTGTATCTGTTATTCCAACTGATTGTTCTAATTTATCAATAGACGATATAAACAACATGTTTGGTAAACTTCTATACGAATTTCCTATCGAGCAAATGAATATTAATTTGCCAAGATGGGTTGATGCATTAAATGAAGAACATTGGTTAAAGAAAGAATTGTATTCTGAAATAAAAAATGCATTTAGTAATATATCTGTTTTAAAACAAGTTGATGAAAGTATCTCATCAATTAAAACAACTGATGTTATATCAAGTACTTCTCTAAATGAAATAAATCTTGGAAATGGAAATGTTAATGTAAGTATTGCTCTTAATGACTCTTTATTCTACCAAATTTTAACTGAAATGACTGGAGTAGCCGTACAAAACGAAGGCGATTTG
>CANRCJ010000058.1 GCA_947629105.1 uncultured Clostridia bacterium
ACCATTGCTAATGTTCTTAATGCTACATACCACTCTGCAATAACTTTTCTTAATGTTGATGTTGCTGAGCTAGATGTTTCTAGAACATACTCATGTTCCTCACTTCCACCTATAAAGTCTATGTTCAATAGTTCTACTTGATTTGCAAATATTAATTCTGGGCTTATTTGAATTATTGGATATTTAATTTCTTTTTTCCATTTATCTTTAATCTCTTTTTTTTCTGCCTCTGTTGCATTATCATCAAAAACTAATTGACCTGTTCCTGCATCATCTACAGCATACGTCCATTTTCCTGTAAACCCATATTGTATTAATGTTATTGCAACATCACCTATAAATACTACAAAATCTTTTATTGGTTGTAATAATTCTCCTCCACTAACAGCTTGAACTTTAGTTGGTACAATACAGAAGTTTAACAGTAACATGCAAACAATAGATATAATTACTTTTTGTGTTAGCTTCCTATTTGTCAGTATCTTCATTATATGTAACTTCCTCCCTATATTCTAAGAATTCTCTAAGTGTATTATTCTTTTATTTCCTATCTATTTCTTCTTTTTACTAGTATATTTAAGTTCGTCTCAACAAACTCGAATTCTTTTGCTGTTGGAGTTATTTGAAGTATTGCTGTATCTGCTCCTACTTTTAATAACCCTTCACCTTTTGTACATGTTACTAAGAAATTAGCTTCTCCTTCTGAAAGTTTGAATACCTCTTTTAGATATTCTATCTCTGATTTATCCTGTGCTAAAAATAGCTTTGTATCTGATGATGTAAGTACTGCTTGTGCTTCTGGCTTTTCATAGAAATCTTGGAATCTTTGAGAAATGATTGCAAGTGAAACATTTCTTTTTCTTGCACGTCTTGCCATTGTGTTTAAGAAATCTACTGCCTCTGGGTATGGAAGTAACATCCACGCCTCATCTACGATAACCCTTTTACGAGAAGCTTTTGTTCTATCCTCACTATTTTTCTTAACATATTTCTCCCATATCCAAGATAGAAGGATTTGTTGTGCAAGTGGTCTTGCAAATCTCTCTTCTAGCTGTGATATATCTAGGTTTATGAATGGTGCGCCATCAAGTAATTCAAATGTTGATTGTCCATCAAAATAAGCCATTTGTCCATCATACTCTCTTATATATTGTTTCATAACTTTTAAAAGATAGCTATAATGGAATTGATAATCTGCTATTGTATTTTCTTTTGCCTTTTTTTCTATTCTCTTATACCAACTTCCTATTGTAGGCATTTGCTTTTTATCTTTTGCAAGCACATTCCTTCTATCTCTACTATTTTCGTAAAGACTTGTAGGGTCATTTGTTATTCCTAGTGCTTGATATTCTTCTGCTACACTTTCTGCAATGATTTGCTTTGTAAGCTCATTTACATCAGTGCTTCTAGTACTTCCTCTTGCCATTGTAAGTAAGGCTTGAGTTACGTCCTCTACTTTGTTTTCTACATTAAGTACAACTCTATCTTTTCCAGTTATTTCATCTTTAACAGTTTCAAGTTCAATATCAAAAAGATTAATTACTGTCTTTGAATTTGGACTAAGTACTACATTTATTCCTCCAAGGCTCTCAGCAACTATTGAATATTCTCCTTCTGCGTCTAATGCTAAGCTCTCTATTCCCATAAGTACTGATGACCTTGATATTAGCGTTTTCATTGTAACTGATTTACCAGCTCCAGATTTTGCAAATATAACCATGTTATAATTTGTAAGTGAAGAGTGGAAATTATCAAATAATATTGGCACTCCAGTTTGTTTATTAAATCCTAGTGGAATTCCCGTTGGGTGACCAACTTCTGATGTTGTGAATGGGAATACTGTTCCCATTGAACGTCTATCAAATGTGTGTGATTTTTTTATTTTATTTTCCATTAAAGGAAGGTTTGATTGGAATCCTTCCTCTTGCATAGCCCATGCTGACTTTATTCCAACAAGAGTCTTTGACATTTCTGTTGATAATAGTTTTGTAAATTTGTCAAGTTCTTGTAAGCTATATGCAAATAATGTTGATATTACTGTTGCTTCGAATAATTTGTTATATCCTGCTGCAATCTCATCTCTTAGTTGTTCTGCCTCTAATCTTTTTTGTGTAAGGGAACTTTCCCTATTTATATTTCCTCTATCTGCTGCAACAATTCTTTCTGTTTCTAGCTCGTTTATTACTCTATTTAGTTCATTTTGAGACCTTGCCTCTGGTATAGGGTTTATGTATATTGATGTATTAATATCCCCAAATAAGTACATGTCTCTAAATATATCAGGAAAAGAACACATTCTAGGTAGTGTTGATACAAAGAAGCTTCTTGCATATCTTTTTGCATTTGAAATTATTTCAATATGGTCAATATTTGATGCATCAATTCCTGATGGTGCTATTAAATCTTTTACTGTCTTCTTCTGCAATATTTCTATATTATCTTCTCTAAGCTGATTTAGTTGTTCTTCTTCTTGCTCTTTTAACTGTTTTTTGCTCATTTGTCTTCTCCTCCTCTTCTTTAGTATTAGTATCTGCTACTGTCTTTGTTGTTTTTTTAGCTTTTGCTGCTCTATCTTCTCTTTCCTTTGTAATTTCATCTGACGCTTCTTGTGCTACATCTCTTCCAATGTATGCTTCATTATCTCTAATTATCATTTTTGCCATTTCGCCAATTATATCTTCCATTTTATTTTTTCTTTCGCGTAGTTTTCTTTCTTTCTCTGTCATTACTTTTTCTACAACATCTTGTGCTTTTTCATTTGCTCTAGCTTGTATTTCCTTATCTAATGCTGCAATCTTTTTATCAATAATTTCTGGTGCAGTTGAATATAGCTCGTCATATCTTGCATCTAGTGCCTTATCTAATCCATATACTTCTGCTTCATCTCTGTTATATGCCATATATAAAAGTTCTACTAATGAATTTGAATCAAGTATCTTTCCAGAAACTCCTGATGCCGATAGTGCACCAATTATTGATTGACATCTTGTATATAATTCTGAAAAGGCAATATTTTTCATTTCTTCTTTATCAAAATTTTCATTTCCGAGCTCTGATGGATAATATGATGTTATTATGTAATATTGTTTATTTAATACGTTTTTGTTTAAGCTCATTTGTTGTGTATTAAATATTATGTCTTTTCCATATTCATAAAGGTTTCTTAATTTAGTTAATTCATAGAATTGAGAGCTCAATTCTTCCTTCGTAAATAGACCAGATTGTCTGTTTGATTCATACTCTGATTGTTTTCTTCTTAACTGGCTTTCTACTTCATTAACCTTTTTATTGTAATTTGCAATACTATTTTCTAGATTTACTTTTCTTGTTTGTACATATATCTGTATAGGATATCTTAATGAATTCAAGAATTGTATAAATCCCTCTTCAACTGCTGTTTGTTCCATCTCTGACATTAAGTCGTAATTTACGCCTTGACATTCAATTATCATCAAATATCTATTACCGTTCTTTTGTACAATCATATTGTCTTCTACTTTATCAAATTCCATAAATTTTGTTATAGATTGCTTATTATATCCTCTTGTTGCCGTATTTGAAGTAGTAATTCCTTTATTATCGTTTCCTATTGTGTTTGCATTTTCATCTTTTTTCTTTTGATTTTCTTTCATTTTTACAAATACAAATACTACTACAAGTGCAAATAGTATGAATATCATAAATATCAATAAATATAATAACATTTGTGTTATTTGGTTATCTGTCATCTTTTGTTCCTCCCTCAGTATAAACATATATTTTATTTTTATTTTGGAATTTAAACTTTATCCATCTTAATAGCACGTCGTCTATGTTTTCTCCTCCTGTTTTTCTCGTTATTTCAAATGCGTTTGAGTTTGGGACTTTAAGTGTTCCAATTCCAAATCCTATTAAGGCAAATACTCCTAAGAATATTAGTCCTACAGTTCCCAATCCTACTGTTTTAAATACCCACCAAAATACTAGTCCTATTGCAACTGATACAGCAGTGAATATTAATGCCTTAGTTGAGAATATGAATAATATTCTTCCTTCTCCTTTTACATTTCTTGGTATCTGATATGCCATATATATTTGCTCCTTTCTCTTATGTTTGTTTTTAGGCGCAATACTCCTATTTTCACTTATATAATATTATAGCAGAATATTGTAAAAATTCCTAGACTTTTGGCAAAAAAAATACAATTTTGTAATGTTTTTGTAAAGGAATTGTAATATTAGAAGATTTTTCTTTATCATACACTAATAAAATATATAAATGTAAAAAAATACTGGAGAAAATCTCCAGTATCTTTTAGTTTTATAACTAATGATTATTAAAATTTTAAAGCCAAGTTGTATACTATATTTGCAATGCTACTTGCTGCAAATAATAGTATAGCACCTATTATGTATGGTATCATAACTTTTTTGTATTCTGCTTTTTGTTCAGCACTTCCCATCATGTATTTAATACCAACTACCATAAGTATTCCAACTGCTGCTAATGTTCCAACTACTTGAATTACTCCTAATATTGTTCTACCCATATTACCTACATTTCCTGCTATTTCACTTTGTTTCATAGGTTCTACTGTAACGTTACCAACTGTTTTTGCAAGTACTGGGCTTACCATTGTAAATACCATCATTACTGTCATAAGTATTGGTAATATTTTTACTATTTTCTTCATAATTTTCCCTCCCTTTATATTTGTATTAAATTTAATTTATTAATTAAAAGTTTTGAGCTAAACTGTATACTATATTTGCTATATTTGCTGCTGCAAATAATAGTATTGCGCCTATTATATATGGTATCATAACCTTTTTGTACTCAGCTTTTTCTTCTGCACTTCCCATCATGTATTTAATACCTACTACCATAAGTATTCCTACTGCTGCTATTGTTCCTACTACTTGGATTACTCCTAGTATTGTTCTACCCATCTCATTAACTTTACCTGATACGTTGCTACTATTAGGTGTAGTAGAAATTATATCCTTTGACAAATTGTTTGTTGTTGCTAAAACTGGGCTTACCATTGTAAATACCATCATTAATGTCATAAGTATTGGTAATATTTTAACTAATTTTTTCATGTTTATTTCCTCCTTCTTTTAATTTTTTATTTATTTAAAACTTTATCTCAATTTCTTGAGAAAATATTAATAACTTGTTTTAGGTCTACTAACATAACTTCCACATGTCTTGCATTTTACGTATCCTGACTCGTCAATAGTTGTTGTATTCTCATAGAAAGTTATATGATCATTTTCTTTGTAACCAACCAAAGTATGACAGTTATGTCCTTGATACGTACCTGTACAATAGATTTCTCCATCTTCGCCTTCTTCCCAACCAGTCTTTCCGCTCCTCAAACTTAGTCATTTCTGTTGTAGTTACTTCATATACTTCATTATATATTACTGACGTTATATTAACTGCGCTAAATATTAACACTGAACCTATGACATATGGGAGCATGCTCTTTTTATATGAAGCTCTTTCTTCTGCACTTCCAACCATATATTTTATTCCAAGTATCATTAGCGTGCCTACTGCTATAAATGTTCCTATTACTTGTATTATTCCTAATATTTGATTCATGATATCTTCTGGTTCGTTTCCAAAATTCTCGAATATTTCTCTAATTATTGGTTCTATATTTACTGCTCCAAATAGTACAAAACATCCGAATTACATATGGAATCATGGTTTTCTTGTAATTTGCTTTTTCTTCTACACTTCCTGTGACATATTTTATTCCTATTATCATCAGAATTCCTACTGCTAGAAATGTTCCTATTACTTTTATAAAGTTTTCAATAGTGTCGATAAAACTTAAGTCTAATTTTGCGCCATCAACTTTTCCATCTATCATGTCAGGAGTTATTGTTCCTGCGCAAGAATATGTTGAATACACTACTATAAATAGCAATATTAATAATGATATTAGTACTTTTTTTGTTGTTCTAGCATTCACAATAATTCCTCCTTAATCTATTTTATTTCTACCACCTAGGAAGATTTCCTGAATAAGGTAATGAAGATCATTGCACTTTATTAAGTGCTTTCTTAATAGTCTCTGCATATCCATACCAATATAATTCTTCACTTGTTAATGCGTCTTCTCCTCCCTCTTGAAGTTCACCTGTCATAATATTATGAGGATATTTGGCAAGAGCTTTATTATATTCATCTTCAAGCGAATTTTTATCATTTCCATGATCTTTTATAAACTTTAATGCATCTCCTATTCCTTTATCCTTCCACTTTTTTGTGTCATCTTCTATTCTTTCTGGTGTTGATACTGTAGTAGTCTCTTCTAGTCTCTCTCCTATTGAAATTGCAATCTTCCAAAATCCAAAGCCTCCAAATACTACTACACAACCTACTACAAATGGAAGAAGCATTTCTTTTACTTTTGCCTGTCCTTCTGCTCCTCCTATCATAAATTGTATACCTAATATTGTTGCAACTATAACTGCAACTACAACACCTAAAGCTAATAATATGTTATATAAATATCCTGATAAGTTTTGTAATGCTGCTGTATCAAATTTTACAATACCATTTGGGTCTTTTAGTCCTTCCTGTCCCTCTTGTATAAAATCTTGCCCTTCTTCTACAATTCCTGATAATGCATACACTTGAGTATTAGTGTTAAATAATAATATAAGGATTGCTATTAATATTAATATTTTTAATATTTTTTTCATATTCCTTACCTCCTATTTAAACACATTTTGTTTTATTATACAATATTTTTTTCCATTTTTCAACTATTTGTGCTCAATTTCATTTATGGATTAAACATTTTATATATTATGTTTGTTATATTAGATCCTGCAAATATAAGTAATGCACCTACTAGGTATGGCCACATTGTTTGTTTATATTCTGCTTTTTCCGCTACACTTCCCATTAAATATTTAATGCCTAATATTGATAGCATTAATATTGATATTGCACTTCCTACTGTTCTAACTATCCAGACTACTGTATTTCCGATTTTTATTACACTAGAATTATCACCATCTTGATTTTTATATTTATCAAGATCTCCTAATCCTAAAGCATGTACTTGAAATACAAAGCTTGATAATATCATACATAATAATATTATTGATATTATTACAATTATATGCTTTTTCATAAAGGGCTCCTCCTTTATTACGTATTAACCTAATTTTATTATACATTATTTATGAAAATTTTGCAAATTTTTTATGAATTTAATTATAAATTGGCATAATTTTTATTAAAATAATCCGAAAAGAATAAAATATTTAGATAATTTAAAAAAAAGAAAACTTATAATTAAAAAAAATATTGCATTAAATTAGAAAAAATAAAACTCTAAAGTACTTGATATATAAATACTTTAGAGCTTTTATTTTTGGTGCACCCAGAGGGATTCGAACCCCCGACCTTCCGGTTCGTAGCCGAACGCTCTATCCAGCTAAGCTATGAGTGC
>CANRCJ010000059.1 GCA_947629105.1 uncultured Clostridia bacterium
TTTCGTTTTGTTTACTTTCATATTCTTTTTCCTTTTCGTTTATTTTTTACTTTTCTTAAGTATGAATTTATTATACATGTTTATTTTACTTTTTGCAACCCCTTCTTTATTACATTTGTGTTACAGAAATTTTTAAATGATATGAAGTTTACTATATAATGCTAGTTCAGTACACAATTGTCGGTTTTTGTCATACTATTTTGCTTGACACACGTGCTTTAGCAATGTATAAATTATGTATAAGATTTAATTTTAATTATCTTTTTATCGACTTAGGAAAGACTCAATAAATTCTTTAGGATTTCACCTAAAATAAATCATTAAATTAGCAATAATAGTAAAGGAGATGGTTTTGGAAGAAATAATTTAAAAATAAAAATGTTTTAAATTTTATACCTTGATTTACCTTATAAATTAAGGTATAATTAGAAAGGAAATAATTATGGAAAAACAATTTGAACAAACAAAAGAATTAGACGTTACCAATGACCTCGTTTTTCAACGAATTTTTGGCAAGGTAGGTAACGAAGAAATTACTAAAGTATTCCTAGAAAGAATCTTAGGAATTGAAATTGATGAATTAACATTAGATACAAATAAAAGACTAATTGGAAATGAAATAGACGATAAAATCGGTCGAGTTGATGTAAAAGTTAAACTGAAAGATGGTACAAAGATTGTTGTAGAGATGCAGGCTTCTCCCTATAAATATATGCCTGAAAGAATATTATATTACTGGGCTTCAGCATATACAGAAGGTTTTAAAAGAAGTGATCAATACCACATGTTAGAAAAAACAATCGCCATACTAATTTCAAAAAATAATTTAGCAATAACAAAAGGAATTGATAACTATCATACAAAATGGGATATTCGTGAAAGAACTAATTTAGATAAAACCTTTTCAAAAAACCTCGAAATACATATTTTGGAACTAGATAAATATAAAGATGGACAAGGCACTAAAGAAAAGGATGACTGGATAAAGTTTATTAAAAATGGGGGTAAAATAAAAATGGATGGTAAAGTTGATAAAGCCTTAAAAGAAGCCAAAGAAGAGCTTGAAAGATTAACAGAAGATCCAAGGATGCAAGAAATATATTATCAAAGAATTAAAGATTTAAGAGACATGCTTTCTTATGCTTATGCTGCAAGAGAAGAAGGTATGGAAGAAAAGGAAAAAGAAATTATACTAGCCTTACATAAAAGAAAAATGTTAATAGAAGAAATATGTAGCATAGTAAATCTTCCCAAAGAACAAGTTGAAAAAATTATAGCAGATTCCAAATGTGATTAATTAAATCAAAAATATTTTTATTGATACGACTTTTGTAGAGCATAAATAAATTTCTTGGAAATCTTATACAAGCCTATCTCCTTCTACAATCTTATTTCCTCTCAAGAAATCACATACATTCATCCTCTTAGAGTTCTCCCCCTGAACCTCTACTATCTTTAACACTCCTCCTCTTGCTTTAACAAATAATCCTTCTTTATCATTTGCAAGAAGTATTGTTCCATTGTCAGTATTTTCTAATTTATCTTCTCCAAATTTTTCTTTAGCACATTCATTATCTAAAACTTCTACTTTCCAAAATTTAATTTTCTTGCCATTATACATAACATAAGCTCCAAGTATTGGGTTTAACCCATATACTTTGCTTTTTATTTTCATTATGTCTTCTGCAAAATCAATTTTTGCAATTTTTTTATCAATCATAGGTGCTACAGTAAAGTCTTCTCCTTGTTTTATTCTAGGTGCAGTATTATTTTCTATTTTCTTTACAGTTTCAACAAGTAGTTTAGCTCCGTACTATCGCAAGTCTATCCCAAAGTTCTCCAGTTGTTTCGTATTCACCTATCTTTGTTTCTTCTTGTAATATTATGTCTCCTTCGTCCATTTTCTCATTCATATACATTGTAGTAACTCCAGTTACCTCGTCACCATTAAGAACTGCCCACTGTATAGGTGCTGCTCCTCTATATTTTGGAAGAAGTGAAGCATGAAGATTTATTGCACCTTTCTTTGGAATATCTAATATTTCTTTTGGTAATATCTTTCCATAGGCTACAACGCACATTATATCTGGTTTTAATTCTCTTAACTCATCTGCAAATTCTTTATTACTTTTTACTTTTTCAGGCTCAAATACTGGAATATCTTTTTCTAATGCATATTTTTTTACATCAGATTGTTCAAATTTCATTCCTCTTCCTTTTTGTACATCTGGTTTTGTAACAACTCCGTACAATTTCAAATCCAGCATTATATAGTGCTTCTAAAGAAATTTTTGCAAAATCTGGTGTTCCCATAAATACTATTCTTGGCATAATTCCTCCCTATTTTTTCTTCTTTTTATCATCAGGTTTCTCTGGTTCTACATATTCCATACTTCCTGGAATCATTACATCTGTTAAAAGGATTCCATTTAGATGGTCTACTTCATGTGATATTGCCTGTGCTAAAAGACCTGTCCCTGTTATTTTTATTTTCTTGCCATTTTCATCTAGAGCTTCAACAACAACTTCTTCTGGTCTTATTACTTTTACATACTTATTAGGGAAACTCAAGCATCCTTCGTCTACTTCTTGTTTTCCTTTTGTTTTTATGATAACAGGGTTTATCAATTTTAATACTGGTTTTTCATCATATAAGTCGATAACAATAATTCTCTTTAAAATTCCAACTTGCACAGCAGCAAGTCCTACGCCATCATACTTGTGCATAGTTTCAATCATGTCCTTAATTAATTCTTTTACCTTATCATCAATTACATCTACGTCCTTTGATTTCTTTCTTAGTATTTCATCATCTTCTTTTCTTATATTACGAATAGCCATTTTATTTACCTTTCCTTTTTAATTCATATTATTGGGGTTTATATCAATACTTATTCTTGTACTGCTATTTGCCTTTATAGAATTTACTGCCTTATTTATTTTGCTTATAACATTATTTCCAATGATACACTTTATTATTATTCTCCACCTATATCTATTTTTTATTTTGTTTATAGGTGCAGGCATTGGTGAGTATATATTCATACTTTTATCATTGAAAGATAAAAGATTTTCATAAATTGCATTTATTATTTCTCTTACATTTTTTTCCTGTAAATCGCTAACCTCAAGCTTTATTATATCGCAAAATGGTGGATATTTCAAGACTTTTCTAAGTGTAATTTCTTGATTATAGAATTTCAAGTAATCCTGCTCTTTTGCACATTCAATTGAAAAATTATCCGGGTTATAGGTTTGAATTATTACATTACCCTCACCACCTTCTCTTCCAGCTCTTCCGTGCAACTTGAGTTAGAAGCTGGAATGTCCTTTCATTACTTCTAAAATCTGACATATACATACTGCTGTCTGCTGCAATAACACCAACTAGTGTTACATTTGGGAAATGATGTCCTTTAACTACCATTTGTGTTCCAATTAAAATATCTATATTTTCATTTTTAAATTTATTTAATATATCTTCATACGAATTTTTCTTACTAACTGTATCTATGTCCATCCTAATTGTCTTTGCACTTGGGAATAGCTTATTTATCTCTACCTCCAATTTTTGAGTTCCAGTTCCAAAATATCTTATATTTTTACTTTTACATTCTGGACATTCAGTAAAATTTGTTCTCTCATAACCACAATAGTGACACTTAAGCTTATTTTGTCTAATGTGATATGTTAAGCTTACATTGCATTTTTTACATGTTGCTGTATATCCACAGTCTCTACACATTACAAAAGTTGAATAACCTCTCCTATTTAAAAATAGTATTGTCTGCTTCTTGTTCTTTAAATTTGTTTCTATCATTTCATGTAACTTTATGCTTAACATTGATTTATTGCCCATTGCAAGTTCTTTTTTCATATCTATAACTTCTACATTTGGAAGCTTTGAATTATTTGCTCTATTATTAAGCGTTATAAGTTCTTTCGTTTTTTGCAATTTGTAATATGTATCTATACTTGGAGTTGCAGATCCTAAAACAAGTGGGACTTTTGCTATTTTTGCTAAATACAAAGCAATCTCTTTTGCATTATACTTTGGTGTCATGTCTGATTTATATGATGTGTCATGTTCCTCATCTATTATAATAATTCCTAGATTTTTAACCGGTGCAAATATTGCTGACCTTGCACCAATTACAATCTTTGCTTCTCCCTTTTCTATTCGTTTCCATTCATCATATCTTTCGCCAACGGATAATTTACTATGTAAAAGTGCTATGTTTTCTTCTCCAAAACGTGCAATAAACCTATCAACCATTTGTGGAGTTAGCGAAATTTCTGGTACTAATACTATTGCGCTTTTACCCTTTTCTAATACTTTTCCTATTAATTGCAAATATATTTCTGTCTTTCCGTGAGCCAGTAACTCCATGTATTAAAAATTCTTTAAATTCATTATCATTAATTGCCCCTTCAACTTTGTCAAATGCTTTTCGCTGTTCATTTGTTAATTCTAAATTCTTAGTTGGAGTTATATGCTTATTTTTAAATGGATTCCTATTTACTTCTTTTTCTATTATTTCTATATATCCATTTTTTTCTAGTGTTTTTATAACCGAGCTACTGCTTTCAGCAAATGTTATAAGCTCTGACATTAGTACTTCATCATTTTGAATAAGGAAGTTTAATGTTCGTATTTGCTTATCTGATTTAATTTTTTTGCTTTCAATATCATCTGTTATTTCCTCAGGTTCCTTTAGCAAATATACAAACTTCATAGATTTATCTTTAATTCTATTTTCTATATTTTTAGAAGTTGTGCCTGGTGGAAGCATAAGCTTAATACATTCTGATACATTGCAAAAATATTTATTTGCCATAAGCTTTGCAAGAGTAATTTTCGCCTCATTTAGGCTTCCTTCTTCACATTTTAGTACATCCTTAATTTTGAATTCTGATTTTTCTTTTATACCTATTACAAAGCCTTCTTGCGCTCTTTTCATTGTTCCAAATGGTACTAAAACTTTACTTCCAATATGAATAGTACCAACAAGCTCTGCTGGTACATTATAATCGAATATTCTGTTCAAATCTTTCGCATTACTGCTTATAATTACTTCTACTACCATAGCTATTAAAGTATATCAAATTTTCATGTTTTTCTCAATATATTTTTATTATTTTTATACCTTACCGAATTTACTAAATGGCCAAAATCTTATAAGTACTTTGCTTTCGATTTTACTTACTGGTATGCATCCAAACATTCTACTATCTTTGCTCTCTTCTCTATTATCTCCCATTGTAAATACGCATCCTTTTGGCACTGTTATATCATAGAATGCTCCGCTTCTTTTTGTATGAACATCTTCTGCTAAATATTCCTCATCTAGTAATTCTCCATTCAAATATACCTTACCGGTCTTGTATTAGAATATGGTCTCCTTCGACTCCTATAACTCTTTTTATATAGTTTTTCTTTGTTATCTCCAATACATAATAAGTAAATTTAGATAAGATATTATCTGGTTCATTTGAATAATCAGCTACTGGATTCTCTTCATCATAGTTTAATAATGTATCTTTTGTAGGAGCTTCAAATGTGATTATTTCTCCTCTTTTTATTTCTTTATTAGTTGTTATACTCCACCTATCAAGAATTAATCTTTCTCCATCTATTAACGTAGGGTTCATTGAACATTCCCTTACAACAGTCGGAGTAAATACAAATTGTCTTATCAAAAGTGCTACAATTATTGCAATTACAATACAAAGTATCCACTCAATTACTTCTTTTAGATTTTCTTTTTTCTCTTTATCCATAATTTCCATTTCCTCCTAAATAGGTACTTCAATTTCTTTTCCCAAATATGTCGAATAAATATATGTCTTATTAACTTTTCTTTCTAATGATTTTTCTAGTGCAACTTTATATATCTCTAATTGTTTCTCATATCTTTTTACTAGCTCCGCTTCCTCTAAAACTCTATCTGTCTTATAGTCTACTAGAATAAGTTTGTCGTCGTCAGTTATATAATACAAATCTATTATTCCTTGCACTAATACTTTTTCGTCTATGTCTTCATCATAAATTTCTTTAGCTTCTATATTTATATAAAATGGATTTTCTTTCTCTACCTTTTTTGCTGTCTTTAACATACTCCATATACTTGTTTTAGTAAATTCATATACCTTTTCTACATCTACAGCTTCTCTTTCTTTTTCTGTAATTATATTTTTACTCTGTAATGTATCTAATAATATCTCTATCTTTTCCTTCGTATAATCAATCTTTTCATCTAATTTCTGTAAGATAAGATGCATTAGTGTTCCTTTTTCATTTGGAGCTAATTCTTTATTTTCTTTCAAAAACGCTGGGGTTTTATATTCATGTAACTCTTCTTCATTTAAGTCTAGTTTCATGTTCTTTATCTTTGTTACTGAGCTTTTAGTCATAATATTATTAGCAAGTTTATATTCATACTCCCAATTAATCTTTGATATGATTTCATCTTCTTTATCAAGTTTAACTTCTTTTAGCTTTTCCTCTAAATTAACTTCTTCCTTACGTTCCTCTTTAAACATTGTTTTCAAAAGTTCTTGTTTTTTGTAAGTTTTAACTTCTAATATATTATTTAATGAATCTTTTGAATTCAAATACACAAGTTCTAGCCAATCTAAATAGCTTAAGTATTTTTGAATTATATTTCTATTTATTTTATTACCTTCTTCTACTTCTTTATATGTATCTAAAAGTTCTTCCTTTTTACCAATGCTTTTCTTATAGTCTTTCTCTAGCCCAGTTATAATTAACTTTTCCTTTGCTCTTGTTAATGCAACATAAAGTATCCTCATCTCTTCTGAAAGCATTTCATTTTTAGCTTTATACTTTATTGCTTCTCTTGCTAATGTGTTATATTTTATTCCTTCTTCATAATTTATATATTTAGGTCCAATACCTATATCTTGATGTAATAATATTGCATTGGTATTCAAGTCCTGTACGTTAAACATCTTGCCTGTACCACATAAAAATACAACAGGGAATTCTAGCCCTTTACTTTTATGAATACTCATTATTCTTATTACATCTTCGTTTTCTCCAATTAGTTTCGCACCTGACATGTCTTTACTACTTAATTTCAATTTGTCTATAAAACTTATGAAATTATATAAACCTTTAAAGCTTGTCTTTTCATACTGTTTAGCCTTTTCAAATAATATCTTTAAATTTGCAGTTCTTAACATTCCATTTGGCATTAAACTTACATAGTTATAGTAGCCTGTATCTAAATAAAGCTTCCATATAAACTCATTAAGTGGCATATATTCTTGTATCTTTCTAAAGTTTTCAATTTTTTCTAGAAAGTCTTTAATTTTTACTTTTAAAGCTTCATCCGCTTCCTCAAGCTCTATATAATCATACATTGCCTCATAAAAAGTTTTTGCTTTATTTTCTATACG
>CANRCJ010000060.1 GCA_947629105.1 uncultured Clostridia bacterium
TTCTGGTAAAGCATTAGTAGAAACTGTAAGTCTTAACTTGAATACATATGCAAATGCCCTTGCAACCTTGCTTTGTTTAAATCTTTGCCATAGAGATGGTTTAACATCAACTCTCGTTTCTTCTATGTATTGTTGTTCTATGCCGCTTTTTTGCTCTTCTTCTACTATTTCTAATGGTGTAGGAATACCTTTTAGTGCATCAGCTATTTCTATACCAATATAGCTTAACGCTTTTGATTTGTCTTCTATTCTTTCCATATCGATTTCAATATGTAAGTTTGCTTCTAGATTATTTATTCTTGCATGAACTAACTTAACAGCATCTTTATAGTTATCAGAAGTATCTGTTTTAGCTCTTCCAATAATATTTAATGCATCTATTATATCTTCGCTAAATACTTTAGCAGCATTTTTTACATAAACTTTCCACTCTTTATCTTTATTAACAACAGTGTCTAATAATTCTTTTAATTCTGAAGATAATCCAATATTCTTTTCTCTCTGTCTAATTAATTCCTCAATTTGTTTAGTATTTTCTTCAAATTGATTTGTCGCATATTCTACCAATCCGTAAGCTGCTTTATATACAGATGCTGGGAAATTCTTCTTTTTTGGGTACTCAATTAAATACATTTTAATTGATTCTATTAAATCTTTAAAATAAGCATCATCATCTAATTGAACTATTTGTTTTTTACTATTTGGGTTAATTAACTTTTGTACTTTATCTATATTTGATAAAATCTTTTCTTCAGTTATTACCATTCTTATGTTTACTATGCCAGTTTTTCTAGTTCTTAGCATTGTAAACCTCCCTCCTTCGTACTATGTTATATTTGTTATTTAGATTATATAACATTTAATTTAATACTACAATAGAAATTTAAAAATATTTCTTTAAATTTCTGTTACAATTTTATTACAATAATATTACATTTGTCAACATATTTTTATTTAATTTTACAAATTTTTTTACTTTAAAAATTCTGTCTTTTCTCATGCACTTTTTTTACTTTATATTTGAAACAAGCCATTCATATTTGACACATTAATTAACATTTTTGTATAGACTATTAATAGAAAACTTGTAATTTTTTTAAGTTTTTATTCTTAGATAACTAGGAAATAACTATAAATTTTTGGGGGGCACTACATGATATGTATAGTTTATGTGATTTACCACTAAACGTATCTGGTACTGTTCAAAAGCTTGATTGTAAGCGGTGCTTTAAAGAGAAGATTTTTAGATTTAGGTATTGTTGAAAATACATTGATAACTCCTGTTTTAAAAAGTCCTTCTGGAGACCCAACTGCCTTTGAGATACGAGGTACGTTAATTGCACTTAGAAAAGAAGATGCAAATTTAATCAAGGTAAAATCTCTTACCTATGATGAAATATAAAAGAGTAAGTTTATCTTACTCTTAACATTTTTATATATTAAATAATATTATGAATTTAAGAGGTGATGTTAATGGGACTTACGTCTAGTTCCACTGGTAGTAAGATTATGGAACAAGATGTCTTCGAAAAAGCAATTCGGATGTGACTATACAATAGCCCTTGCTGGTAATCCGAATGTTGGTAAAACAAGTATATTTAATAATTTAACAGGAATGCATCAACATACTGGTAATTGGCCAGGTAAAACTGTGTCTAACGCATATGGTATGTGTGAACATGATGGTAAAAATTTTCTTTTGGTTGACCTTCCAGGTACATATTCTTTGATGTCAAATTCAGCTGAAGAAGAAATTGCAAGAAATTATATTTGTTTTGGAAATGCAGATATTTGTGTGGTTGTAGTTGATGCAACATGTTTAGAAAGGAATCTTAATTTAGTATTTCAAATTTTAGAAATGACTCCTAATGTAGTCGTTTGTGTAAATTTGTTAGATGAAGCAAAGAAAAAATCTATCGAGATTGATTTAGATAGGCTTTCTAAGCTTCTTAACATTCCTGTCGTAGGAACTATCGCAAATAAGCCTAAAACTTTAAAAAAACTATTGGATGTTATTCATTCAACACTAACAGATTCGAGCAAAGATATTTCTTCTATATCTTCGCCTGTTATCTATGATAAGCAAGTAGAAGATTATATAAGTTTGCTTGAGAGTGATATAGAAGATATTTTACCTTCTAATAAAAAATATCTTTCAAGATGGATTGCATTAAAAATGCTTGATGAAAATTGTTCTATTAATGAAGCTTTAAAATCCAATCTAAATATTGACTTACAGGATAATTCAGTCATACAAGAAAAGCTTATTAAATTCAAATCAGATTTGGAAAGTGAAAACCTTAGCCTGTCTTCTTTACGTGATAAAATTGTTCTTAATATCATGACCAAAGCAGAAGAAATTAGAAAAGAGACTTGCACCTTTGCTGATTCTAAGTATAATCTAAAGACTAGAAAAATCGATAAGATTCTAACATCAAAAAAGTTTGGTATTCCTATAATGCTACTTTTTCTTGCTGTGATTTTTTGGATTACTATAACTGGTGCAAATTACCCTTCTCGTCTTTTATCTGATTTTTTTGGATTTATTCAAGGAAAATTACTTGTTCTTTTTGATAATTTGCATGTTCCAGATTTTTGGACTAATATTTTAATTTACCGGTATGTATCAGACTGTTACATGGGTTGTATCTGTTATGCTGCCTCCTATGGCAATTTTCTTCCCGTTATTTACTTTACTTGAAGACCTTGGATATTTGCCAAGAATTGCATTTAATCTAGACAATTATTTTAAAAAAGCATGTGCAACTGGCAAGCAAGCACTAACAATGTGCATGGGTTTTGGTTGTAATGCTGCTGGAGTAATTCGGTTGTAGAATAATTGATTCCCCTAGAGAAAGAATTATTGCAATAGTAACAAATGCATTTGTGCCATGTAATCGGTCGTTTTCCTTTTCTTATAACCATTGCTTCAATATTTATTGGATGTTATTTTACAGGAATACTCTCATCTGTTATATCAACACTTGCTGTAATATTCGTAATACTTCTTGGAATATTTTTAACACTACTAATATCTAAGATACTTTCAAAAACTCTACTAAAAGGTGCTCCATCATCTTTCATTCTTGAACTTCCACCTTATAGGAAACCTCAGATTGGAAAGATTATTGTTAGATCATTATTTGATAGAACGTTATTTGTTTTAGCCAGAGCCGTTTCAGTTGCTGCTCCTATTGGTATTGTCATTTGGTTATTTGCAAATATTAATATTGGTGGCTTAAGCATTTTATCATATGTTGCAAATTTCTTAGATCCATTTGCAAGAATTTTAGGCTTAGATGGCTACATACTTACAGCTTTTATTTTAGGTATTCCTGCAAACGAAATCGTTCTTCCAATAATTCTTATGTGTTATATGTCTGCAAGTTCATTGGTTGATTTAAGTGACACATTTGCAATTAGAGAAATATTACTTCAAAATGGTTGGACTTTAATTACTGGCATAAATGTAATGCTATTTACCTTATTACATTTTCCTTGTAGTACTACATTAATTACAATCTATAAAGAAACTAAAAGTATCAAATGGACTTTGTTATCCTTTGTGATTCCTACTCTTTGTGGAATTGTTATTTGCTTAATTACTAATGGTGTGTGGAATTTGATTTTTTGATTTTAACAATTAAAGAAGCTATAGCTTTTTATTGCTATAGCTTCATCTATTTATATATTTTCTTCTTTTATTTCTTCAACTATATTTTGTGTATTTATTTTTCTCTTTGCAAAAATTATTGCTGCAAATATTACGGCATACGTCACAATTATACATATTACAAAATCTATATATGGTAAAACAAATGGCTTAATATTCGAATTTTGGTCTACCACAAATATATATATTAGATAAAGTACAAGTATTCCTACAAGCAATCCATAAATTACTGCATCTAATCCATAGAAAAGTCCCTCTAATAAAAGCATTTTATTTATTTGCTTGTCACTCATTCCAAGTGATTTTAATTCTGCTAAGTCCTTTTTTCTTAAAATTATACTAGAAGATATTGTTGTAAATATATTTATGCTACTTAAAAGTGCAATTAGTCCCAAGAATGAGTATACTAAGACTTTCTTTATAATACCTTTATAAGTAAATTGGGTTCTATATTTGTAAAAGCTATCCTCATACAAAGAAGCCCCCATTTTTTCTCCTTTTTCTATCGCATTATCTCTTATTTCTTTAATTAAAGCATCCATTTCTTCAGGTTTATCTGTATAAATAGTTAAATTTGATGAAAATTTAAGTTCATCTACATTAAATTCTTCCTCTTTATACTTTTTTACTCCCCATTTTATAGCTGTTTCCTTACTTATTATTATGTCACATACATTATATACATTATTTAAGGCAAGGAGAGAATCTTTTTTAACATTATTCATCACTCCTATAACCTTTAAGTTATGATCTTTTGAAATTACTGGTTCTTCTGATTTTTCTTCCTGTGTAGTATTTGTTGCTCCCATTTGTTGTAACATTTGGTTCATTATTTCATTCTCTTTTTTTCTTTCCTCTTCATTTTGCTTTTTTTCTTCCTCGCTCATTTCAAAATAAGGCTCTAATCTTAATTGAGATGTGTTTGGAAATTCTCTAATTAATATTTCATCTCCCACTTTATAATTTGTCATTTTTAAATTATTTCCAAATTTAGTATCTGTTGCCAATGTGTCATTTATTATACACTCATCTACTCCAAGCGTTTCTATTCCAAGTTGTTTTAACATCTCATCATATTCTTTTCCTTCAATTACCATAATGTTTGTGCTTAAAAATATATCATTACCCATCTTTCCAATAATTCCATTGTATACATTATTTATTTTTTTAGCACTATCTGTTATTTTTTCATCTGGAGTTACTATCTTTAAACCATTCGAGCTATCTGTACATAATAATCTTGTAATTATATAATTATTTACTAGATTTCTCTCTTTTGCCCCTTCTAATACAAGCTTTTCTTCTTCATCACTGTATTCTGAAAATACACTCATAGAAACATTATACGCTGTGTTTTTATTTGACAAATTTCCATTTTCTCCATACGTATCTAAATAATTCGTTAGTATATTATTTACCGCCAAAAACAATACAATGCTGATTATAACTGACACAACTATTGTTTTATATCTTGCTTTATCTCTTCTAATATTTTTATATGCAAGTTCTCCTTCTTGCTTAAATATTTTTGATACAATTTTTGATACTTTCATTCTCTTTTTATTTATATCATCATTTTTTGTGCTCCTAATTGCTTCTATTGGAGATATCTTATTTATTTTTCTAATTGGAAGTAAACTTGATATGATGGTGATTATGTATGTTAAAATTGTTGTAATTGCTATTGCCTTAAAAGGAACAACCATGCTAAACCTAATATTCGAATTAAGCATAATTTTATCACCTATGCTTTCATCAATATTTCTAGATAAAGCATCTAAAGTCTGTGTCATACATAATGAAATAATTATTCCTATTACAAGACCTAATACTATTCCCGCTGTTCCTATAATTAGTGCCTCTTTAAATAGCATTTTTATTTTATCCTTTTTATTCATTCCAATAGATGTGAGCATTCCAAGCTCTTTTATTCTACTTGCATAAGTGATTTTAAATGTTGTATAAATTACAATTATAGATGATATAGAAATTACAGCCATTGTGCCTAATACTAATTTTGTTAAATCTCCTTCAAATTCCTCTGCAACTGAGTCACCAATATTTCCAATTAAAGGCTTTTTGTAGTTTTGAAGCTTAACCAATGAATATCGTAAAAGATTTATATTATATGTTAAATTATTTTCTTTTTCTTCTTGGTTCTCATAAAGCTTTAACTTGTCTACCAAATTATTTGTTGTTTCATATATTTGGTCTATTTTTTTAGTAAGTATTGAAACATTTACAGGGCTGTCTTCTCCAAGTTTAGTTTCGTCAAAATATGTAATTGCACCAGTTATAAACTGCATTGAAAAGTCTCCATGATCATTAGGCAAATTTTGCGCAATTCCAACTATTTCATAAGTATTTGTTTTACCATCTATTGTAAGGTCTATCTTCTTTCCTATATAAGGTTCAATAGATATGCCTTTACTTATAACTATCTCAGACTGATTTTCGGCAAATCTTCCCTCCAATAAAGATATTTTATTATTTCTTATTGAGTTTTCATCAAATGCCATTATATTTATTCTATTTGTTGCTATGCTTGTACTTCCTTCTTCTTTCTTCATAAAGTCTTCTGCTGATGTTCCAATATTATATGTGACAGAAATTTCTTTTATATTCTCATCTTTTTCGATTTCTTCTACACTTGAATATTTTATATTACTAAATTCTGCATCATAGTCTCTTTTAGACCTAATTATATTTATTGCATAATTTTGATAACTCGATAGAATTATAAGTACAGATATTATAAGTATTGTTGCAAGTGCTATTCCGAGTTATGCTAGCAATACTTCTTCTTTTATTTTTATCTATATATTTTAAAGCAAGTTTCGTTGTAATTTTCATAGTGGCTCCCCTCACTTTCACTATTAATTACTTTAATCTAGTATCATTTATCTCTTTTTCTATATCTATTGTTGTTACTATATCAGGATTAATTTTTTATGTGTTTACTACTTTATCATCTAATAAATATCTTGTAATCTCTATATCTTTATATGGCTCTATTTCTTCTACATAGTCAGTAATTTTATGTAGGGATAACTTGATAATTGCTGCATCTATTCCCTCATCTTCCTCTATTTCTATTCCATAAAATT
>CANRCJ010000061.1 GCA_947629105.1 uncultured Clostridia bacterium
GTTTATTTGAAGTAGATATATAATCACAAATACTATACATAATATTATTTTTGTTAATATTTTTTTCATTTTTTTCCTTTCTATTTCTTTATAACAAGTACTGTTTCTACTTTGTTAAAATCAACTGCCGGCTCTATCCACGCAAATCTGTCTAATGGGTTTAGAGTAGATACTACTTCTTTTATCTTACCTATTATAATTCCTTTTGGATAAATTCCTCCCATACCTGATGTCTGTATATCATTTCCTTCTACTATATCTGCTGATGTTGGGATATATGTGCCTCTTAACTTTCCTTCTGTTAAGCTTCCTTTACAAACAATACTATCTTCTGTTTCGCTTATACTTGCTGATACCGCACTTGATGAGTCTATAATTGTTTGAACTTCTGCAGTATTGTCTGTTGTAGATATTACATATCCAACAAGTCCTTTGTCTGCAATTACAGTCATATTAACATCTATTCCATCTTTTTTACCAGCATTTATAACAAATATACTACTATAATTACTTACATCTTTACTAATTATGTATGCTGGTACTGTTTCATACTCTGTATATTTCTTTGTTAATCCCAGATATTCTTTTAGTGTCTGATTTTCGGCTTTAACTATTTCTAGTTCTCTTAATGCCTGTTCAAATTCACTATTTTCTTTCTTTAATTTTTCATTTTCAGTTTTTAGATTATCTATATTTGTAAAAAAGTTTGTATTTCCTGTAACCTTGTTTTTAAGGTAAGTGTATCCTGTTTGAATTGGCATAATTACCGAGCTAAAAGCATTCTCTATATATGAAAAGCTATCTAATTTAAGGTTAGATAAAAATACTAATAAGATTAATACTATTATTGTAATTATTATCCCTATAATTCCTGTCTTTTTCTTATACACTTTAACCTTTCCTTCCTTTTTATCTTCTCTTTCTTGAGTTTACTAATACTGTCTTTAAATTCTCTAAATCCTCTAGTGTCTTGCCTGTTCCTTTTACAACACTATTCAAAGGTTCTTCTGCAACAAATACAGGCATTCCAGTTTTTTCGCTTACTAATTTGTCTAGGTTCTCGATTAATGCTCCTCCTCCTGCAAGTATTATACCTTTTTCCATAATGTCTGATGCAAGTTCTGGTGGTGTTTTTTCTAATGTAAGTTTTATTACATCTAAAATGTCTGATATTGATTCTTGCATTGCTAGCTGTATCTCAGAAGATGTTATGATTATATTCTTTGGAAGTCCTGTGCTTAAATCTCTTCCTTTTATTTCCATTGTTTTTTCTGTCATAAGTGGAAGTGCACATCCAATTTCTTTTTTTATCTCTTCTGCGATTGTATCTCCAATCGCTGTATTATATGCTTTCTTTATATAATTTACTATGTCTTCATCAAGTTCGTCCCCTGCAATTCTAATTGAATTACTAACTACTATTCCTCCAAGAGATATAACCGCAACTTCTGTTGTTCCACCGCCAATATCAACTATTATATTTCCACTAGGTTCTGCAACATCTAGCCCGCTTCCAATAGCTGCTGCCATTGGTTCTTCTATCAAATATACTTCTCTTGCTCCTGCATGCATTACAGATTCTTCTACTGCTCTTTCTTCTACTTCTGTAATTCCTGATGGAACACCGACTACCACTCTTGGTCTTCCTATCTTATACCTATCAGATACTTTTTCTATCAATTTTTTTAACATCATACGTGTTGCTGTAAAATCTGCAATAACTCCGTCTTTTAATGGTCTTACTGCTTTTATTTGTTCTGGTGTTCTTCCGAAGCATTTCTTTTGCTTCAATTCCTGTTGCAACTATATTTCCAGTCTTTCTGTCAATAGCAACTACTGATGGTTCATTTAAAACAATACCTTTTCCCTTTAATGTTACAAGTATATTTGCTGTTCCTAGGTCTATGCCAATATCTTTTGAACCAAAATTAAAAAGTTTCATTTTATTTTCATCCTTTCCCTAATTCTTACATGCTTCTTATCTTTTGGTTATTATATAGCTTTCATAACACTTTCACATCCATTTTCTGCAATGATAATATGATCTAATATTTCAAGCCCTAATAGTTCAGCAGAGTTTATTAACCTTTTTGTAACTTCTATATCTGCCTTACTTGGAGTTGGTTCCCCGCTTGGATGATTATGTACGATTATTATTCTAGGTGCATTTATTTTTATTGCTTCATAAAATACATCCTTTGGCTCTAACATTGCAAAATTGCTTCCACCATAAGAAATATCAACAATTTTTTGTATTATATTTTTGGTGTTTAATAGTATTATTTTTGCCACTTCTCTTGTTTCATATCTTAGCTCATTTCTTAGTAAATCAGCTATATCTTGCGAGTTTTTTATTTTTATGTTTTGTACATTCAATGGCTGTGAAATTCTTTTTGCAATTTCACATGCTGCTATTATCTGTATTGCTTTTACTTTTCCAATTCCTTTTATATTGCAAAGTTCTTCTATTGTGATATTTTGTAAGAATCTCAAGTCATTAATGTTTTTTTCTTTATTCAAATTCAACACTTTTTGTGCAATGGTTACCGCGGTTTCTTCTCTTGTACCTGTTTTAATTATTATTGCCAATAGTTCAGAGTTTGATAACCTTTTTGCCCCATATATTTCTAATTTTTCATATGGTCTTTCTGATGTTGGAAGCTCTTTCATTTTTAAACTCATAATTATTCCTTTCCTTTTAGCCCCCACATCTAAAATTTTTTGTTTTATGCTTTTCTATATACAAATAATGCTACTGCAACTCCTATTATGCTTGCTACATTTATTTTAAATTGCAATGCAAATGTTAGTGTTAAAACTTTTAAATCTAACACTAATGGCTCCGTTAATCCAAATGTTTGTCCATATCCTAGCCACCATAAAAAGTCTATTTTTCCTGCTACCTCTCCAAGTAGACCTCCTAATACTATTCCTGCAAGTAAGAATAATAATAGTATCCACATTCCTTTATCTCTTGTTGCCATTTATATCATTCCTTCCTTAGTACATATATTTTTTTAAAAAATTTTTCCGTGTATATTATAATACTTATTTACTAAAAAAGCAATAATATTTATTTTTTCCATAATTTTAATATTTCCTTTTTGTAATATTAGTAGTATAATATATATATAGAAACTTTGGAAGGACTGATGATTATTTATGAAAATTGAAAAACTCAATGAAAACAAGATTCGTATCACTTTGAATATGGATGATTTGAATGAGAGAAAAATTGATCTTCATTCTTTTATGTCTAATTCGATTGAATCTCAAGATATATTTTTAGATATGTTAGATAAAGCTGATAAAGAAGTAGGATTTAATACTGATAACTGTAGACTTATGATTGAGGCGCTTGCATTAAAAGGTGGTCATTTTGTTCTTACAGTTACCAAATTCGAACATACTGAGGAAAATTCTTTACCTCTAAAGAGAAAAAGCTTACATATTAAAAGGAAAAGTGATGCGCCTAATTCTAATAAGACTATATATTCCTTTGAATCTTTTGATACATTTTGCGATTTTTGTACATTTTTAAGGGATACATTACATGAAAGAGAAATTTATAAACTTGCTAAAACTTCAGATTTATATGAATACAATTCTAACTTTTACTTAGTTCTTAGCGAAGTTGATATGTCTTCACCAGATTTAAAATACTTATGTTCTGTCATTACAGAATTTGCTCATTTTGTGAATAGTTCTGAGCTTTTTGAAAGGAAATTAAAAGAATACGGAAAAATTGTTATTAAGTCTTCTGCAATTTCTACATGTATGGAACATTTTTAATAATATATAAAAAATAAAGTAGTGAAATCTCAAACTTCACTACTTTATTTTTATTTTAGTCCATAATACTCTGCAATTAGTTCGTCTAATTCTACGCTTATTTTGTATATTTCTTCATAACTTTTTTTCTCTTCTATACTTTTATTCAATTCTTCTCTTTTTTTACATATTTTATCATTTAACATTTATTATTCCTCCGTTTTCTCGATTTTTCTTTCGCTAATGATAAAATACCATATTTTTTTGTGAAAGTCAATTTATTTCAAGTGTTTTAAGTATTTTTCGTTTGTCATATTTCTTCTTTTTTATCTGTTTTTTTATGGTGTTTTATATATTTTTTTGATTATTCGACGGCAGATTTCTTCTTTGTAATACATTTGTAAACGTTTTGTAACAAATTATTCATTTCCTTCGACTATTGATGTGACTTGTTTATCTGTATCAAGTAATTCTTTCATTACTTCTTCTGCATATTCTTTTGTTACACTATTATATTCCTCTAGGTAATCAAAGCTATTTACTCCTTTAAAGTAATCTGCTAAAAACATTCTTGCTGTGTCTTCTACGCTGTTGTATTCTGTAATATATTCTCCATATATTTTCTTTTTATTTCTTTGAAAATCTTCTTCATTTAATCCGTTTGTTATGGCATTTTGAATCTCTTCATTTATTCTTTTTATAACCTCTTTTGGTTTTCTTGACTGTCCTGTAATTAGTGCGTAAGCATATTTTTTAGAATAGTCATATTCTAGGTCTAAAGGCCCAAGGAGAGTATTGTTATCAGATAGTTCTTTATATAGTTTTGAACTGCTTCCAAATAGAGTATTTAATATTACAGAAGATGCAATATGCCTTTTTACCATGTTTTCTCTTACGCTATCTTTAAAGCCTATACAAAAAATTGGATTGCTAAGCTCCATCTTTACTTCTATCTCTTTTTGATTTATTTCTTCTGGTTCATTTGGATATATTCTTTTTGGTAATTCTTTATTAGTATTAATTGTTATTCTTTTTTTAATTTCTTCTATTATTTCTTCTGGTACGAAGTCTCCGCAAATTACCATTGCCATGTTTGATGGCGTGTAAAAATTGTTGTAACAAGTATATAGCATTTCTTTTGTTATTCCTGATATAGATTTTACTGATCCTGCAATATCAAGTCTTATTGGTAATTCTTTATACATACATTTCATTGCGTTAAGATATACTTGCCACTCTGGATAATCTTCATACATATTTATTTCTTGTGCAATTATTCCCTTCTCTTTTTCCACATTTTCTTCTGTATAATATGGATTTTGGATATAATCCATATATTCGTCTAATGCCTCGTAAAAGTTATCTGTTGCTTCATATAAATATGCTGTGTGGTCATTTGTTGTATAGGCATTTGCATTTACTCCTATTGCTGTTAATGTATCTAGGCTATTTATTCCGCTTCTTTGTTCAAACATTTTGTGCTCTAAAAAGTGTGCAACTCCATCTGGAAGTACTGTTTCATTTTCTTCTCCTGCTAGAATAAATCTATTATCTATTGAGCCAAAGTTTGGTCCACATATTATATATTTTTTTCTGACATTTTTTCTTGGTAATACCATTACTGTTAGACCATTTTCCAACTTTTCTACATAAAGCTTTTCTTTTACTTTATCATTTTCAATTATTTTCATAGTTTCATCCTTTCTAATTCTTTAAGAAATAAATAACATTAATATTGATTTTCTTTGCAAAGTCTACAATTTCTTCCTTTGTAACTGCTTCTATTTCTTTCTCATATTCCTCAAATGTCATTTTATATTCTGATAATTCTTGCCCTAAATAATATGTTATTCCTGTATCTTGTTCATCTGGAATTGATTTTATCATTGATATTATTCCATTTTTTCCATTTTCTATTTCTTCCTCTGTGAATTTTCCGTTCTTCATGTCTTCAATTTGTTCTTTTGTTAAGTCTACTGCTTTTTGGTAATTATCTATTTCTATTCCGCATTTTATGAATATACAGTTTTTGTGTCTTAAATAATTAGAGCTTGCTGTATATGCTAGACTGTTTTTTTCTCTTACTATTTTGAACATTTTTGATGTAGGAGAGCCACCAAGTATCGCGTTATATACTACTGCTACATATTTTTCTTTTTTACTTTCCTCATCTATTGAAAGTCCAAGTACTAGATTTCCTTGTGTTACTTCTGAAGTTTCTATTACTTCTCTTGTGTCGCATTTTTCTAATTTTGTATTTTGGGTTTCGTATTTTGCTTCTCTTTCATTTAAGTTTTGTATATTTTGATTATTTTTTACATCATCTATTATTTTTTGTTCGTCTACTTTACCTGAAACAAATATGTCTATTTTACATTCTGATAAAAGTTTTTTATAATATTCATACAAATTATTTGAATTTATTTTATCTATATCTTCTACAAAGCCGTATTTATATAAACCAAATGGCTTATCTTTAAACATTTCTTCTTGACATCTAAGTATTGCATATTGTGATTTATTATCTTTCTTTCCTTCTATCAATATTCTTAATTTTTGTTTTTCTGACTCAATATATTCTACTTTAAATGCACCATTTTCAGTTTTAGGATTAAATACTATATCAAGTAATGTGTTTATTCCTCTTGTGACTATGTCCTCGTTTGAAGGCAAATAATTGTTATCTATTGTCTCTAAATAAAACTTAAGTACTTGATTATCTCCTGTTTTATCTATTCCGCAGTCAAATTCTGCTCCATACATTTCTTCAAATTCTTTATTCATCTTCTCTATATTGTCTAAAGAATTACTTCCTTTTCTTAATACCATTGGTATTATGGCATTCTTAGTCACGTTTTCTTTGTT
>CANRCJ010000062.1 GCA_947629105.1 uncultured Clostridia bacterium
TTTTACTTCATGTACTTTTCGTACATTTCCGCTTGGTTTCTTAAAGGATTTTTTGTTTACTTTTCAATGTACTTTTTTGCTCCCTCGTTACAGAGCTTTTTTATTATACAATTTTGATAGTCAAATGTCAATACTTTTTTTAAAAATTTTTTAAAATTTTTGAAGAAATTTTTACCATGTAAAATTATATGATAAAACCAAATTGTAAGTATGAATATTTACAATTTGGTTTCATTATTTATACCCATATTTTCATCATTTTTAAGTTCCCCGTAATAATGTATTTACCAAGTGTTGCTGGTATTAAAAATGTTGATCCTTTACTTATGCTTTTTTCATAATTTGAAGTTTGTATTGTTCCATCTCCTTCCAATACGATATATGCATAAAAACTATCCTCTTTTGATATATGTTCTTCTCTTTCATTATTTATAACTATATCTATATTGAATATATTTGATCTGTATAATTTCGTATTTGAAGTTATATCATTATAATTATGTATTTCTTGACGATTTTCAAGATTAATTACATCTAATGCTTTTTGGACGTGAGTTTCTCTTGGTTTCCCATCTTTGCCAACTCTATTCCAGTCGTATACTCTATACGTTACATCACAGCTTTGTTGCACCTCGCATATAACAATTCCATCTAATATGGCATGTATCGTTCCTGCAGGAATTGAAATAAAATCTCCCTTATGCACTTCTACAAATCTAACATTATTTTCTATATTTTCTACAGCCTTTGTTAAATTACCCTTAGTAATATCATCTTTAAAGCCATAAATTATTTTTGCTCCATCTTTGCAATCCATTACGTACCATACTTCATTTTTCCCTGAATCGTTTTCATTTTTTCTTGCATACTCATCATCTGGATGAACCTGTATAGATAATTTATCATTTGCATCAATAAATTTTGCAAGTATGGGAAATTTTTCTAGCTTTTCACAATTTGTTCCAAAAATTTCTTTTCTTCTAGATTTATCATTAAATAATTCTAACAAACTTATATTGCCAAAACTTTCATTTTCAATTTGGCTTAGACCATTAGGATGAGCTGATAATTCCCAGCTCTCTCCTATGTCATCTCCTTCTACTTTTCTTTTAAATATTTTAGCTATATTTGTACCGCCCCATATAACATTTTTATACGTTGGTCTAAAAAATATTGGTTCCATGTATATATCTCCTATTTTTCTTTTATTCGCACATCTTAAGCATTGCATCTTTTAATTCTTGTACTCTTCTATCTGCACTTTCCATTGTTTTTTCTTTAACACCCATATAGAATTTTATTTTTGGTTCAGTTCCTGATGGTCTTACGCAACACCAAGCATCATTCTCAAGGTCAAAGTAAAGTACATTAGATGTTGGAAGATATGTTACTCCATTTTCTCCTGTAACTAAATTTTTTGTAACTTTATTTTGGTAATCTCTTGTCTCTATTACTTTAAAGCTTCCTACATTCTCTATCTTACTATTTCTTAAGTGTTCCATTATTTCTTTTATTTTTTCTTGTCCTTCAATACCTTTTAATGTAATTGTTGCAAGTGTTTCTCTATAATATCCATATTTTTCATATATGTTTATCATTTGCTCCCACAAAGTTAATCCTTGTTTTTTATAGTATGCTGCTGCTTCGCAAAGTAACATAACTGCAACTACTGAGTCTTTATCTCTTGCATGTGTTCCAGCTAAACATCCATAACTTTCTTCAAATCCAAATAAATATTCATAAGAGTGATTTTGCTCAAATAATTTTATTTGCTCTCCAATAAATTTAAAGCCTGTAAGTGTTTCTATTAATTTTATGTTATATTCATTTGCAACTGCTTTTGTCATATTAGTAGACACAATTGTTGTTACTATTGCTCCATTTGATGGTATTAAATTTCTTTTCTTCTTTTCCGATAAAATATATTCTGCTATTAAAGTAGCTGACATATTTCCTGTAAATGATACATATTCATTTGTCTTAGGATCTTTAGCATAAACTCCAAGTCTATCTGCATCTGGGTCTGTTGCAAGTACTACATCAGCATTCTTCTCTTTTGCAAGTTTTAATGCAAGTTCAAATGCTTTTGGATCTTCTGGGTTTGGATAACTTACTGTTGGGAAATCTCCATTTGGTAATTCTTGTTCAGGTACAACATATACATTTTTAAATCCAAGTTCCTTAAGAATTCTTCTTACAGGTAAGTTTCCTGTTCCATGAAGTGGTGTATAAACAATCGTCATATCATCTGCCATCTCTTTAACAACATCCATATTTAATGATTGTTTCTTTACTTCTTCTATATATCTATCATCTACTTCTTTTCCTATTACATTATATAGTCCTTTCTTTACTGCTTCTTCTTTGTCCATTTTCTTTATTTCTGAATAATCTGCGACATTATTAACTTCTGTTATAATTTCTTTATCCTTTGGAGCTGTTATTTGAGCTCCATCTTCCCAATACACCTTATATCCGTTGTATTCTGGTGGATTATGACTTGCAGTAATTACTATTCCTGCAATACAACCAAGCTCTCTTACTGCAAATGAAAGCTCTGGTGTTGGTCTTAATGATTCAAATCTATATGTTTTAATTCCATTAGCATTTAATATCAAAGCTGCATTTTCACTAAATTCTTGTGACATATGTCTTGAATCATATGCTATTGCAACTCCTTTTGCTTCTTCTTTTTCTTTTACTATAAAATTAGCAAGTCCTTGTGTTGCTTTTCCAACTGTGTATATATTCATTCTGTTAGTTCCTGCTCCAATAATTCCTCTTAGTCCACCTGTTCCAAATTCTAGATCCTTATAAAATCTTTCTTGAATTTCTTTGTCATTACCTTTTATACTTAATAGTTCTTTTTTAGTCTCCTCATCAAATACAGGGTTTTTACACCACTCCTCATATTTTTCTAAATAATTCATTTTTTCTTCCTTTCTTGAAGCTTTTGCTTCATAATAATATAACATTTCTAAATCATTAAACACATAAACTTTAAGTTAATTTGCTTGTAAATTTATTTATAAATGATTTAGCATAGTTCTTAAATAAATTTATTGTATACTTAAATTCCTTTGTTCTAAACATTCCTATGATTAAAACAAGGTTTGATACAATAACAGCTACTACAGCTTTTACTATAAACATTCCAAGTCCTGGAATTCCATATGTTGCCCCTGGTATAAGACTACATGCAAAGCTTGTTGCTACATACATTATTACAGCTGTTACAAAATATATTATATATCTTATGTAATATTTTGCAAGTCCTCCCTTTAATACATATTTAAATACTAAATATGGTTCTACTGGAAGGTCAACTACTAATATTGTAATTATTGTTCCTATAAATACACCAGCAACGCCTATTGTTTTTACTAATATTAATGATACAACTAAATTTACAATTATTTCCCAAATTGGTTTTGTTTTTCCATTCCAATATATTCCAGCAGCTTCACAAAACATCCATGGTGTCTTTCTCATCATATCTAAATAAATGCGGAATGATATAAGTACAGTTATAAATGTACTCATTAAATAACTTTCATTTGAAATTACCAATATAAATGGACCAATCAATGCTCCAAAACAGCATGTACAAAAAGATGCAAGCCAAAAATTTATAAAGTTTATATTATAAAATACTTCTCTTTGTGCATCATCTCCGTCTTGTTACATGTAGATTTCCAACGCTTGATGAAACGGCTGAAAACATCTGTCCAATTAATGATGATAGGGCTTTTGTTATCATTAAATAATTTGAATAAATTCCTGTCATTACAAGTCCTACATATTTCGAAATAAGTAAATTATCTGTTGCATCTCTTATTATGCTACCAACTTTATGAAATACCATTGCAACTACATTTTTTCTTATTTCTCCAAATGTTCCATCATCTAGTTTTTTAACTTCTTTATCTTTAAGATATGGATAGTCTTTAAGTGCAACTCTTGATGCTATAAAGTTTGTAAGAAGCGTACCTGCAATTTGTGCTGCTAGATACCACATATAACTACGGGTAACATATATTAATATAATTTGTAAAATTGCAACTGATACTATAACTCCCATTTGTATTAATATATCTTTATATTTCTTTTGATCGCTTACTAATAATGTTCTATAATATGAATAAAAATAAGATAATCCTGTATCAAATACAAATATCCAATATATTATGTGTAAATTTGGTATATTTTCAGGCATTTCCATTATGAAAAATCCTAAAAATGGCGTTAATGAAAGTCCTCCTATAATTATCAATATTCCAATCAACCTATAGGCTTTCTTAAATAAATTCATCAGTGACTTTACTTTTTCAGTATCTTTTTCAGCAAGTGGTTTATATAAACTAAAAGCTATTGCTGGTCCTATCCCTAATTCCACTAATTGTAATGCAGTTAAGATATCTGAGAATAGGCCATTTACGCCTAAATATTCACCAATTACTCTTATGAATGCAATACGAACTAGTAATCTTGTAACCTGTTGTATTACCTGTGCTACTATTGAAAATGTTGCATTTTTTACTGATTGATTTGTTCTTGTTGTTTTTGCTCCCATATTTTATCTCATTCCTTTATCGATTATAAAGACTCACATTATTTTACTAAATGTGTCAATGTGGCTTTTTGCTACATTATCCCATGTTAAAACATCTCTATTGTATTCTTTTTTATCCTCCAAAACTTTTTTTATTGTCTCAAGTAATTGTTCTTCATCATTTGGTTCAACATAATATATACCGTTTCCGTCCTCTTCATCTTTCTTTCTTGTTGTTATAACCTTTATTTTCTGGTTATATGCTGCTAAGAAACTTCCATTGCTTTTCTTAAGTCCATTAACAAAAGGTAAAACACATATATTGCTTATTTGAAGTAAATCTGCAACATCTTTGTCACTGTCAAGGAAACCTGTTATTACTACTTTATCACTTATATTTAGACTTTTTATCAAATCAAGCAAAGATTTGTGATATTCGTTTTTTTCATCTAGATTATTTATAAATAATAGTTTTGTATCATCATCTAAGTGTGGCATACATTTAAACAAATACTCTATTCCTTTTACAGGGACTGCAAACCCAAAATACGATAATATCTTCTTTCCTTCTAATCCATATTTTTTTCTTAACTCATTTTGTTTTTCTTCTGATGCCTCACTTCTAGGTATATTAGAGCTTATTGGTATATACACGATATCTGCTTTTGGATAATCACTTTTTATTCTATCTATAAATTTTTCTTCTACTGTAATTACTTTATCTAATTTAAAGAAATTCAAATAAAGTCTTACTTTATCTCTTAATTTCTTTCTTCCTCCCAAATTGAAATAATCATATTCATGTACTGTTATTGTAACTTTACATTTTATTATCATCTTTATTAATGGTGGCAGAGTACTTACCGTACGTCTGTAATATTCGTCACTTGGATATTGAATATTTACAATATCAGGTTTAATTTCTTTTAATTTATTTATTATCGGTTTTATTGCTGACATTTTCCAATTTTCTACAATGTTATGTACATGTAATAAATTAGAATTCGGATTTGCTCTTGTCGAAGTTATAACATGAACTTCGTTTCCTTTTTTAGCTAATTCCTCTGCTAATTTATTTGTGTAATCTCCTACACCACATTTCATTGTAGGAAAAGCTCCTACTATAAAACATATCTTCATATTATCCTCCAATTATATCTAACGTCTCTTTTGCACATTTCTCCCAAGTAAATTTTTTTATTTGCTCTAATCCTTTATTTATTCTTTCTTGTTTTTGCTCATCATTTAAGTTTAAAACCTCTTGTATTTTTTCTCCTAATTCTTCATAGCTTAAAGTATCATTATAATAGAAAGCTACATCTCCTCCAACTTCTGGAAGCGAAGAATTATTTGCTGTTATTACTAAAGTCCTTTCAGCCATTGCTTCTAATATAGGTAGTCCAAAACCTTCATAAAGTGATGGATATACAAAAGCTTCCGCATGCTGATACAAGTATTTCTTTTCTTCTTTTGAAATGAATCCAGGCATTACAATGTCTTCTTTATATTTCGCTTCCTCAAAGAGTTTTAGTACTCCTTCAAATTTCCAGCCTAAGCCCCCTGCTAAGATTAGTTTTAAATTAGAGTTATACTTTTCTTTCAAATAATCAAATGCTTTAATTAGTGTCTCAATATTCTTTCTAGGTTCTATTGTACTTACAAAAAGTAGATAAGGTGCATCTTCTATTCCAAATTTCTGTCTTATTTCTTTTTGCATTTTTTCATCTATATTACCTAACTCTTCAAAGTTTGTCCCATTATACACTACAGATATTTTTTCTTTATCTACATTATATAATTGGACTATGTCTTTTTTAGTTGCTTCTGATATTGCAATAATTTTATCGGCATTTTTTAAGCTTCTTTTTACAAATAGCTTTTGTATTATTGTGTTTTTTAATGAACCTACTGTTTTTAATTTTTTTATTGCTAAGTCATGTATTGTTAAAACAAATTCTATATTCTTAGTATATTTATTTCTTTTAGGCAAACAATGCTGTGTTCCCCAAAACACATCAATATTATCTTCTTTTAGTATTTTAGGTAGTTTAAGATATACCCAAAAGCTTCCGAA
>CANRCJ010000063.1 GCA_947629105.1 uncultured Clostridia bacterium
GGCAAACGTTATATGCACCAATATAATTTCCCACCATATAGTGTAGGAGAAGCAAGAACATCTCGTGGACCTGGAAGACGTGAAATTGGACATGGTGCACTTGCAGAAAAAGCATTAGTCCCAGTACTTCCATCAGAAGAAGAATTTCCTTATGCAATAAGAGTTGTATCAGAAGTATTATCTTCAAATGGATCTACATCTCAAGGAAGTATTTGTGGAAGTACACTTGCTTTAATGGATGCAGGAGTTCCTATAAAAGCACCTGTTGCAGGAATTTCTACAGGACTTGTTACTGATCCAGAAGATCCATCAAAATATATAATGCTTACAGATATTCAAGGAATAGAAGATTTCTTTGGAGATATGGACTTTAAAGTTGGTGGAACACATAAAGGAATAACTGCTATACAAGTAGATATAAAAATTGATGGTTTGACATATAATATTATAGAAGAAGCATTTGCTAGAACAAGAAAAGCAAGAGAATATATATTAGACGAGATAATGCTTAAACAAATAGCTGAGCCAAGAAAAGAACTATCAAAATATGCACCAAAAATCACAAAAACAAAGATTAAATTAGATAAAATAAAAGACGTAATCGGACCTGGTGGAAAAATGATAAATAAAATCATTGAAGAAACAGGTGTAAAAATTGACATTCAAGAAGATGGTAATGTATTTATATATTCACAAGATAGCGAAAGTGGAAATAGAGCATTAGAGATGATTGATGAAATTGCAAGAGAAATAGAAGTTGGTGGAATATATAAAGGAAAAGTTACTAGAATAATGAGCTTTGGAGCATTTGTTGATGTTGGAGGAGGAAAAGAAGGACTTCTTCATATATCAAAAATCTCTAAAGAAAGAGTAAACAAAGTAGAAGATGTACTAAAAGTTGGAGACGAAGTTAGAGTTAAAGTATATGAGATAGATGATCAAGGAAGAATTAATCTTACAGCTAAGAATATTGATGAATAATTTATCTTAAGAAATAATTAATAAAAGAAAAATATGAAAAATTTGCTTTTTTTGGAAATTTATAGTATAATATATATGTTTAAGTAAAAAAACAAAAATTTAAAGGAAAGAGGGTAAAAATGGAATATTTATATGTATTACAACAAGCAATAGTATGGATAATAACAATATTTTGGTTATATCAATTACTAATTAGTATATGTTCTTTAGTAAAGCTTAAAGATAAACCTTTGCTTGTAAATAAAGAGCATAAGTTTATGGCAATAATCCCTGCACATAACGAAGAATCTGTTGTAAGAAATTTAATAGAAAGCCTAAAAAATCAAAATTACCCAAAAGAATTATTGGATATATATGTAATTGCTGATAATTGCACTGACAAAACAGAAGAAATTGCAAAAGAAGCAGGTGCGATTGTATATGTTAGAAATCATACAGAAGGAAGAACAAAAGGGCATGCACTTCAATGGTTCTTAGCTAAAAAAATTGAAGAAAAAGCAGATTATGATGCATTCTGCGTATTTGATGCAGATAACATTGTAGACCAAAACTTTATAAAGAATATGAATAAAAAGCTATGTCAAGGAGAGGATGTAGTTCAAGGTTATAGAGATATTAAAAACCCAACAGATAGTTGGATAACTTCAGGATATGCAATATTTTATTGGATGATGAATAGATTTTATCATCTTGCTAGATATAACTTAGGACTATCTCCACTAATTAATGGTACAGGGTTCATGGTCAAATTTGATGTAATAAAACCAAATGGATGGAACACCTATACTTTAACAGAGGACATAGAATTCTCACTTCAAAGAATAATAGCAGGTAAAAAGCTAGGCTGGGCAACAGATGCAATAGTTTATGATGAACAACCAGTAGGATTTAAACAAAGTTGGTCTCAACGTTCAAGATGGACAGTTGGACACATTCAATGCATGGGAAGATACACAAAGGAGTTAGCTGTAGCTGCCAAAGAAAATAAAACATTAGTATCACTTGATGGACTTCTATATATTGTTGGAAGTATACCAATGTTCATTGTAACATTACTTCTACTTGCAGTAAATGCTTTTATATATATGGTAAATGGAATGACTAAAGCAGCATTAATTAAAAACTATTTGTTATATATAGTTCCAACATTCATTTTACCAATCATTATTGGAGCAATAATAATGAAGTTAGATAAGAGACCAATAAGACCTATGATAAAAGGACTATTATGTTATCCTCTATTTTTAGGTAGTTGGCTTATAATTAACTTTAAATGTTTATTCAGAAGAGAAACTAATTGGGAAAAAATTGAACACGTTAGAGATATAAAAATTAACGAAGTAATATAATATATAGAGCGAAAAAGCGTGTAATATAAATTACACGCTTTTATTAAAATAATGCTAGAATATAAATATAGCAGGGGGAATATAATGAAAAAGAAATATATACATATAGCAATAATTATACTTGGAGTAATATTTTTAATGTTAGGAGCGTTTCATACTAACATTTGGTTTGACGAAAGCTACACTGTAGCAATGTTAAATCATAGCTTTTCTGAAATTTGGGAAATCGGTTCAAAAGATGTCCATCCAATTTTATATTACTATATGTTAAAATTTGTAAATTTAATTTTTGGAACTAATATTATTGTATATAGATTGTTTTCAATAGTTCCAATGGCAATACTTGCAGTCTTAGGATTCACGCATATAAGAAAAAATTTTGGAGAAAATACAGGAATTATTTTTTCATTTTTAGTTTTGTTTATGCCAGGACTAACAAGATATTCATTAGAAATAAGGATGTACTCATGGGCAATGCTATTTATTGCTATTACAGCTATATATGCATATAGATTATATAAAGAAAAATTCGAACTAAAAAATTTAATAATTTTTGGAATTTTCAGTTTAGCAGGAGCATATACTCACTATTATGGTCTAATGGCATCTGGACTCATAAATTTGGGACTATTTATATATTTTCTTAAAAATTATAAAGATAAGAAAAACGAACTAATAAAATTTATAATCTGTGCAGTAATTCAAGTTGCATTATATGTTCCATGGCTATTAATATTTATATCGCAGGTTTCAAGTATAAGCGCAAATGGATTTTGGATTACATTATCATTCCCAGGAACTTTAGTAGAAGTATTATCAATGCAAATGGCAGGTGCCTATATTAATAGATACGTTGCACTTACAATAATGTTAATTATTTATGCGTATGTAATTTTTGGAATATATAAAAGTATAAAAGAAAAACATGAGATTAGACCAGCTATTTTAGCAATTATAATATATATAGGAGTAACACTTGCTGCATATATTATATCAAAAATTATGAGACCAATACTTATAGATAGATATCTACTTGTTGTAACTGGACTTTTATTTTTCTTTATAGCCTTTTTCATGGCAAAGGCAAATAACAAATACATAACGGGATTAATTTGTGTGGTTATACTTGGATTTTCAATTTATAATAATATAAAAATTATAAAAACAAATTATAATAAAAGTAATGATGAAATGTTAAGCTATATTGATGAAAATATTGAAGAGGGAGATTCGTTTTTACTATATAGTGATGAAATCTCAGGTTTTGCAATAACTGTAAAACACCAAGGCCACATGCAATATTTCCATGACAATTGGAACTGGGGTGCTGGTGGAGCGTATGAGTGTTTTAGTCCAAATTTTGTAAGAGACAGCAGTCTAGATAATATAATGGAAAATGCATCAGGAAGAATATGGATAATAAATATATCGGAAAAGGATTTTGAAGAATTAATACAAAGTAAATATGATGTTAGCCTTATAGAAAGAAAAGAGTTTCAAACAGCGTACAATGGTTATTTCTTCTCACTAACACTTATTGAAAAATAGTATAAAACAGGAGGTTAGATTATGTGGGCAATTCATAATATAAAAGTTTATGCATTCGTTGGACCATCTGGTACAGGAAAGAGTTATAGAGCTCAATATGTAGCAGGAGAAAACAATATAAATTACATAATTGATGATGGACTTTTTATAAAAGATAATGAGGTTATTGCTGGTTCTTCTGCAAAAAAAGCACCAACTAAGATTGAGACAGTAAAACATGCACTTTTCCAAACTGATGAGGAAAGGAAAGAAATTTTGTCGGCTATAAAGAAATATAGACCAGAAGCAATAATGATACTTGGTACATCTGATAGCATGGTATATAAAATTGCAGAAAACATAGGACTCCCAAAAGTTTCAAAAATTATACATATTGAAGATATTGCAACAGAGGAAGAAATGGAAACAGCAAGAAGAATACGTGTAACACAGGGAAAGCATGTTATACCAGTCCCAACATTTGAGATAAAAAAAGATTTCTCAGGATATATTTTAGATCCACTTCAAATATTTAAATCAAAGGGACTTGGAAAGACACCTTACGTTACCGAAAAATCAATTATTAGACCAACATTTAGTTATATGGGTAATTTTACTATATCAGATCAAGTATTTAGACAAATAATAGAATATTTAGCATATAAAACACCTGCAATTGATAGACTTGCAAAGATGAGAATTACTAAGTATGAAGAAGGACCAAGTATATATATGGAGGTAATCGTTGTATACGGATATAATATAATTGATAGCTTAAATGAATTCAAAGACAAATGTAAGAGAGAAATAGAAATATTAACAGCTATGAATATAAATAATATTGAAATTGTTGCAAAGGCTTTAAAAATGCCAGATGAAGAAGAAAAAGAGAAAGAGTAAGCAATAAGAAAAAAGAGAGGTACAAAGATATGTCATTTGTTGTAGCAATAGATGGACCAGCAGGAACAGGGAAAGGCACAATAACAAAAATACTTGCTGAAAGAGAAAATTTATTGAATATTGATACAGGTGCAATGTATAGATGTGTTGCACTTGAATGTTTAAATAAAAATATATCTTCAAAAGAAGAGGATAAGATAAAGGAAGTTCTAGAAAATATCGATATAAAGCTTGAAATTATAGACGGAAATAAAAAGGTGTTCCTTAATGGTAAGGATGTTTCTAGTGAAATTAGAACTCCAGAAGTAGATGATGTAGTTGCTGTATTTGCAGCATTAAAATGTGTAAGAGACAAAATGACTCCTATTCAAAGAAAAATTGGAGAAGGAAAAGATGTCATCATGGAAGGAAGAGATATAGGAACTGTGGTTTTTCCTGATGCTGATGTAAAGATTTATCTTGATTGTTCATTAGAAGAAAGAGCAAAAAGAAGATATGATCAAAATAAAGAAAAAGGAATAGACGAAAGCTATGAAGAAGTACTAGCTTCAATTATTGAAAGACATAAGCTTGAAACAGAAAGAGAGATTGCTCCACTTGTGAAAGCAGATGATGCAACCTTAGTTGATACTACAAATATGACAATAGAAGAAGTTGTAAATTATATAGAAAAAATAATAAATAAGAAGAGGATGAAATAATAAATGATAAGAGCTATAATTAAATTTGTACTTAAAATAACAACTTTAATTCTTTATAGGGTTAAAGTTGTTGGAAAAGAGTATATAGAAAAGGATAAGCCATATATATTATGTCCAAACCACACAAGTAACTGGGATCCACCAGTGATGGTTGCAGCATTAAAGAGAAATGATGTATACATCTTAGCTAAAGAAGAAATGTTTATAAATCGATTTATAAAATGGCTTGCTGTCAAAGTACATGCTTTGCCAGTAAAAAGAGGTAAGCAGGATGTTGCACTTTTAAAAAATTGTATGAAAGTATTAAAGGAAAATCATATTGTACTTCTATTTCCTGAAGGAACAAGAAATGGAATAAAGAAGAAAGGAAAAATACAAAATGGTGCGGTACTTATGAGCCTAATGTCTGGAGTTCCAATTATACCAATAGGAATACAGGCAAAGTACATACCATTTTTCTCTAGAGTAAAAATAAATATAGGAAAGCCAATGGATTTTAGTGAATATAAAGATAAGAAAAATGATAAAAATACCTTAGACGAGCTTAGCGAAAAGCTAATGAATGAGATGATAAGATTGACAAATGAGAAAATTTAAGGTATAATAAATATTTGTGTAGAAAATTTTTAAAAATAATAAGAGATAAAAAGAGGAGAAGGAAAAATGAATAACCCAAATATTAGAAATATAGCAATAATTGCACACGTTGACCATGGTAAAACAACACTTGTAGACGAGCTTTTAAAACAAAGCCATGTTTTTAGAGATAACGAACAAGTAGCAGAAAGAGTAATGGATTCAAATGACCTAGAGAAGGAAAGAGGAATTACAATACTTGCAAAAAATACCTCTGTTATGTATGATGGAATAAAGATTAATATTGTTGATACTCCTGGACATGCTGACTTTGGAGGAGAAGTTGAAAGAGTATTAAAAACGGTTGATGGTGTTTTATTACTTGTAGATGCTTTTGAAGGTGCAATGCCTCAAACAAGAGAAGTATTAAAGAAGTCTTTGGCATTAAATCTAAAACCAATAGTTGTAATTAACAAAATAGATAGACCAGGTTCAAACCCAGCAAAAGTAGTTGATGAAGTTCTAGAATTATTTATAGAATTAAATGCAAATGATGAACAATTAGATTTTC
>CANRCJ010000064.1 GCA_947629105.1 uncultured Clostridia bacterium
AAACACTCACAAGAGATGGAAGAGCTTTGCAGTCAGGAACATCACACTATTTTGGGCAAAACTTTACAAAGCCTTTTGAAGTAAAATTCCAAAATAGAGAAGGAAAAGAAGAATATGCATATCAAACTTCTTGGGGAATTAGTACGAGATTAATTGGAGCAGTTATTATGGCTCATGGAGACAATAGAGGACTTAAGCTTCCACCAAGGGTTGCACCTATTCAAGTAGAAATAATACCTATTGCAATGCATAAAGAAGGTGTGTTAGAAAAAGCAGAAGAATTAAAAAATATGCTAAGTAAAAATTATAGAGTAGAAGTAGATGGAAGAAAAGAACTAACACCAGGATATAAATTTAATGATTGTGAATTAAAAGGAATACCTGTTAGAATAGAAATTGGACCACGTGATATCGAAAATCGGAGAATGCATAGTTGTTAGACGTGATACACTTGAAAAAATTACTGTAAAATTAGACGAATTAGATTTAAAACTACAAGGAATTTTAGATGATATACATAATAGTATGTTTGAAGCTTGTAAGAAAAGAATAGAGGAAAAAACACAAGTCGCTAAAACTTTAGAAGAATTTGAGAAAGAGATAAATGAAAATCAAGGCTACATTAAGGCAATGTGGTGCGGAGATGAAAAATGTGAAGACAAGATAAAAGAATTAACAGGAGCGCGTTCAAGGTGCATACCTTTTAAGCAAGAAGAACTTTCAGATACTTGTGTATGTTGCGGAAAGAAAGCAAAGCATATGGTGATGTGGGCACGCCAATACTAGGAAAGGGTGATACAACAAATGGAGATTATTGATGGAAAAGCACTTGCAAAAAATGTTAGAGAAAACCTAAAAAAAGATGTAGAAGAATTAAAGAAAAAAGGAATAGTTCCAAGGCTTGCAGTAATACTTGTTGGAGAAGATAAAGCATCTCAAATATATGTAAAGAATAAAAGTAAAGCTTGCATTGAAGTTGGGGTAGAGTATGAAGAAATTTTGCTTGACGAAAGTACAAGCATGGAAAAACTTCTAAATATAATTGATGACTTAAATAATAGAAACGATATAACAGGAATATTACTTCAAAGTCCAATACCTAAACACCTAGATATAAATGAAGCTTTTAGAAGAATATCTCCTAATAAAGATGTAGACGGCTTTAACCCTGTAAGTATTGGAAAGCTTTGCTTAAATCAAGATACATTTGTATCATGTACACCTTATGGAATTATGAAAATGTTTGAAGCATACAATGTCGATTTAGACGGAAAAGATGCAGTTATTATTGGCAGAAGCAATATCGTTGGAAAACCAATGGCGTTAAGTATGTTAAATAAAAATGCAACAGTTACAATATGTCATTCAAAAACAAAGAATCTAAAAGAGATAACTAAAAAAGCAGACATTTTAGTTGCAGCAGTTGGTAAAAAACATTTTGTTACAGCAGATATGGTAAAAGAAGGGGCAGTTGTCATAGATGTTGGAATAAATAGAACAGAAGAAGGACTTTTCGGTGATGTAGATTTTGAAAATGTAAAAGAAAAAACAAGTCTAATAACACCGGTACCTGGGGGAGTTGGTCCAATGACAGTTGCAATGCTTATAAACAACGTTGTAAAATGTGCTAAAAATATGATAGCACAAAAAAATTAAAAAGAAAGTTAGATATATAATAAAATTTGGAGAGAATATATGCTTAAATTTAGCATACATTCTCTTTTTGTATTTTAAAGATAATGGGAAAAATGCTAAAAATAATTTGAGAATTTGCAAGCAATCAAAGATAAGAAAGGAATGAAATTAAATATGAAAGTAATAGAAATAGGAAATAAAAATTATCCACAAAAACTACTAAACATATATAATCCACCAAAGAAAATATATCTAATTGGGAATGAAAGAATATTAAATGATTTTTCGATTGCAATAGTTGGAACAAGAAACTGTAGTAAGTATGGAGAAAAAATAGCAAAATCAATGGCGTATAACCTTTCTAAACATAGTGTAAATGTAGTTAGTGGTCTTGCAAAAGGGATTGATTCTTTTGCACATCTTGGAACAATAATTGGAAGAGGTAAAACAATTGCGGTATTGGGAGGCGGATTTAACTATATATATCCAAGAGAAAATACATCATTATTTAAGAGTATAATTGAAACAGGGGGAGCGGTAATTTCTGAATATGATGAAAATGTAAAACCCGTTCCAGAAAATTTCCCTAAAAGAAACAGAATAATAAGTGGAATAAGTAATGGAGTAGTTGTAGTAGAAGCAGGACAGAAAAGTGGAAGCTTAATAACAGCAGATTTCGCAGTAGATGAAGGAAAAGATGTATTTGCAGTTCCAGGTAGTATTTATTCCAATACATCAAGAGGAACTAATGAACTTATAAAAGAGGGAGCAAAATTAGTAGAAAATGTATTTGATATATTAGAAGAATATCCATATTTTAATAATATTAAAAAATAAATATTACAATTATATTAAATTTTTTTAAAATTGTTGAAAAAGACAGATAGAATATTGTATAATTAAATACAAGATAAGGAGAAACTTTATGAATCAAATTCTAGTAAATGAGAAAGTAATTGTAACACCAGAATTTAGAAGAAAAAAGAAGATATATAAATTTAACTTCTTTTTATCTGTTTTTTTGATATGCTCTTTATTTTCATGCTACATATATGCTGAATATGATAGAAATAAAAGTGAAGAAGTTTCTAAAGAAATACTCCTTTCCATTGGAGACGACGCAGTAGAGCTGGAAAATACAGAAGATACAACGACGATCTCGGTAGAAGAGGATGTTTTAGTTGTAAAATTATTAGCAAGTAATGAAGAAGAGGAAAATGTTGTAGATATTACAGAAATCATGTCAAATAGTGAACCACAGCAACAGTCTAAGATAGTTGAATCTGTAACAAAAAATGGAACATCATATTATACAGAGTCAATTTTGAAAATTCCAAAACTTGGAATTGAATATCCAGTACTTTCAGATACATCAGATGAATTGCTAAAAATTTCTGTAAATAAATTACATGGACCAGACCCAAATGAAGTTGGAAATTATGTAATAGTTGGACATAATTATAGAAGTGGAAAAATGTTTGGAAAACTTTCAAAAATGGTTGTGGGAGACACACTAGAATTAAAGGATACTTCTGACAGAGTAATTACATATAAAGTTTATGATATATATACAGTAGAACCAACAGATGTAAAGTGCACATCTCAATTAACAAATGGAAAAAGAGAAGTTACATTAATTACATGTAAAAATTCAGGAAAACAAAGATTAGTTGTTAAAGCAAGAGAAATATAGAAATAAAATTCTATATTATGAATATAATATAATAAATCAGGCAATAGCTGGGCTACAAGCTAGCAACAGAGAAACTCTGTGGGATCAATAGTCTTACAGAGTTTCTTTTTCAGTTATTAAGGAGGAGGTAAATTATGGAAGAAAAGGAAGCTATAAAAGTTTCGAAAATCAGTATAATTTCGAATATTGCACTGTCTATTTTTAAGTTAATATCAGGAATAGTTGCAAATTCTAGTGCAATGATATCAGATGCTGTACATTCCTTATCAGATGTTGTAAGTACAATTATCGTAATAATTGGTGTAAAATTTTCAAACAAAAAATCAGATAAAAGCCATCCGTATGGACATGAAAGATTCGAGTGTGTTGCATCAATAATACTTTCAGTAATACTAATTATTACAGGAGTAGGAATTGGCATTACAGGAATTAAGAATATTATTTCTCGGTGAATATGAAGAATTTAAAATTCCAGGCATACTTGCACTTATTGCAGCAGTAGTTTCAATAATTGTAAAAGAGGCAATGTATTGGTACACAAGAGCAGTCGCTAAAAAGATAAATTCGGGAGCACTAATGGCAGATGCCTGGCATCATAGATCAGATTCACTATCGTCTATTGGAAGTTTTATTGGTATACTAGGAGCAAGGTGTGGATTTTTGATATTAGATTCAATAGCAAGTATTGTTATTGCAATATTTATTATTAAAGCAGGAGTAGATATTTTTATTGAAACAATTAGAAAAATGACAGACGAATCTTGTGATGAAAAAACTATAAGAAAAATTTATGAGGTAATTAATGAACAAGATGGTGTAAAAAGAATAGATGATGTTAAGACAAGAAAATTTGGTAATAAAATATATGTTGATGTAGAAATAAGTGCAGATGGGGAAATGCCTCTTAAAGAAGCACATAGAATAGCTGAAAATGTACATATTTCAATAGAAAAGAATATAGATTTTGTAAAGCATTGTATGGTACACGTTAATCCGTATGAGGATATATAAATTCTGACCGCTCAGTATAATGAAAATTAGAAAATTATGGATTATAATATATTAGTAAAATTTCATGGAGGTACAAATGAATTGTATAAAAATAATAGCAAATGGAGTAGCACTACCTAAAAATAAAGTAGAAAATGAAATACTAAATAAGAAATTTAATTTAAGTGATAATTGGATATTTGATAGAACAGGAATTAAAGAAAGATATTATATAGAAAAAGAAAGCCTAGAAGAGCTTGCAAAAAATTCAGTTAAAGATGCTTTAAGTAAAACAAATGTTGATGTACAAGAAATAGGAATAATCGTATTTGCTACAACTACAACTAAAAATCTTATGCCGGGTATATCTTACAAAATACAAAAAGATTTAGATATAAAAAAATGCATGTGTTTAGATATTTTATGTGGATGTAGTGGATATATAAATGCATTTGATATTGTTAGGAAATATATAGCACTTCGGCGAAACAAATTATGGATTAGTAATTGGGGCAGATGTTTTGTCAGAATACACAGATGAAGAAGATATAAATACTAAGATATTACTTGGAGATGGTGCTCGGTGCTAGTTTAATTGGTAAAAGTGAAGAAGAAAAAATATATTTTAAAAATATAATAAGTGAAGGACAAAATGGTGAAATACTTACTTGTTTGCAAAATGAAAAGATTTTTATGGATGGCAAAAGGGTATATAAATTTGGAACAACAAAGCCGGTTAAATGTGTAAAAGATTTACTAAAAGAAAGTAAACAAAGCATAGAAGATATAAAGTATATAATTCCACATCAATCTAATTTAAAAATGATGAAGAGTATATGTGAAAAGTTAGAAATTAACATAGACAAAATGTACATAAATATTGAAAAAGTTCGGCAACACGTTTAATGCAAGCATACCGCTTGCTTTAAATGAAGTAATAGATAAAGGACTAATAAAAAGAGGAGATAAAATAATACTTTTAGGATATGGTGGAGGACTTAATTTAGGAGCAATATTGTTAGAATATTAGAATATAGACAAAATTTAAAAAGATGATGAGTTAATTAAAGTAAGAAAGGAAGTAAAAAATGAAAACGGCATTTTTATTCCCAGGGCAGGGATCACAATATGTAGGAATGGGAAAAGATTTATATGAAAAGTACGAAGAAGTAAAAAAAGTATATGATGATGTACAAAAAATATTAAATATAGATATAAAAAAATTATCATTTGAGGGACCAGAAGAAGAGCTTAATCAAACAAAGAACACACAAATTTCAATACTTACAATGTCACTTGCAATACTTGAAGTACTAAAAGCAAATGGGATAAATGCAGATATTTTAGCAGGACTAAGCCTTGGAGAATATTCAGCATTAATATATTCGAATGTTTTCTCTTTTGAAGATGGAATTAAAATCGTAAAAAAAAGAGGAGAGTTAATGCAGGAAAATGTTCCAAAAGGAAACTGGAAGATGGCTGCAATAATTGGACTTGAAGATGAAAAAGTAGAAGAAATTTGCAAAAAAGTAAATTCAGGATTTGTAGTTCCAGCAAACTATAATTGCCCTGGGCAAGTTGCAATTTCAGGTGAAGCAGAAGCTGTACTTGAAGCAATGCAAATTGCAAAAGATACGCGGAGCAAAAAAAGTGTTAGAACTAAAAACGAGTGGACCATTTCATACAGAAAAGCTAGAAAGTGCTGCAAATAAACTAAAACTAGAACTTTCTAAAATAGAAGTAAATAATAATTTTACAAAAACTATAATAAAAAATATTGATGCTAAGGAATATAAAAATGAAGATGATATAAAAGAGATTCTTTCAAAACATGTTATGAGTTCAGTTAAGTTTAAAATGACGATAGAAAGAATGCTTGAGCTTGGAGTAGATACATTTGTAGAAATAGGTCCACGGAAAGGTATTATCAGGGTTTATAAAACGAGTAAATAAAGATGTAAATATACTTAATATAACAGATTGTGAAAGCCTAGAACAGGTTGTTAATGTATTAAAAAAATAAGGAGTGATTAGTTATGGAAGAAAGAAGAGTTGCATTTATAACGGGAGGAACAACGGGAATTGGAAGAGAGTGTTCACTAACACTTGCAAAAGAAGGTTTTGATATTGCAATTAATTGCATGAAAGAGCCAGAGGAATATACAGAGTTAAAGAGTGAAGTAGAAGCAAATGGAGTTAGATGCT